>SLDM01000356.1 GCA_007125255.1 Phycisphaerales bacterium | reverse complement strand
GAGCGCATGCCGTCACTCTGCACGATGCGGCCGCCCTCCCCGGCCGGCTGATACTCACAGTGCAGATCGACGTAGCTCAATGGAAGCCGGTCACCCCCCTGCTCGAGCAGGCTCAGCCGGAAGAAGTAGTTCGGCCCGTACGCCGCGCGGGACCGGGCCCGGGAGACCTCCTCACCCTGCAATCGCCAGACCGCCAGTGGCTCCGCGCCGGGGTCACGGTGGTCACCCTTCTCCCAGAGCGTGAACACGAAGGTGCCTTCCTGATGGACCGGCGAATCATGACCGCGGGGAAAGAGGACGACGGTGGCGTGAATCTGATCGGGATACCCGTTGCCGGTCGTATCCAGCGGCTTCGAGCCGACGATCAGGGCGAGACGATCCACGGGCGTCTCCGGGGGGGCGACCGGGGCGGGACGGGGTTTGGCGGCGCGGCGGCCATCGCTCGAGGTGATCTGTTCGGTGACACATCCCGCAGGCAGCAGCCCTCCCGCAGCAATCAGCGCCACCGCGCACGCCGTGAACGCGAGCCGCCCGGTGAACACCAAGCGCGTCGCCTTTGCCATCACGTCTGCCATCAGATCTGCCATCACGACAACCTCATCTCCGCCGGTGGATGCGTGCATCCGCATTCTACGCATGCCTTCCCTGCTGCACGCCGGTGCAGCCGATACTCTTCCTGACGCCGGCCGTAGCGCCGGTCGCGGTTCCGGGCTCCTCACGATCAATCATCGTCCGGGACCAGCGGATCTTCCAGGGGCGGAAGCTCTTCGTCGGCTTCGAGAATCTGGCGAAGCCCTTCGATCCGGCTTTCGCGAATGGCGTCCTTGGTTCTCTTGGGCACGCTGAGCCGGTCGATTTCGGCATCCGTCAACTGCCGGATCCGATCCACCTCCGCCGGGCTTTCGACCACGTGCGGAGTGAGAACGATCAGCAGTTCGGTCTTGGTCGTCTCCTCCGAGTGCTGGCGGAAGAGATTGCCGACGAACGGAAGATCGCCGAAGAAGGGCACTTTGCGGTCTCTTCGTTCGAACCGGTCGGAGATCAGTCCGCCGATGACAATCGTCTGGCCATCAAAGACGGTCACCGTCGTATCGGCGGTCCGGCGGGTAATGACCGGCGCTTCGAAATCCTCGGAGATCTGGATCGTGCGGGCGCTCAGGTTCGAGATTTCCGGATTGATCACCATGCGCACGAAACCGTCCGGGTTGATCGACGGCGTCACCCGCAGAATCACGCCCACCTCTTCCTGTTCCAGCTGCGAGGAGACCCGGCCGGTATCGGAGATCGACGTACTCGTCGGCACGCGGATCGTCTCGCCGACCTGGATACTCGCCTGTTCATTGTTCGCCGCCATGACCGAGGGATTGCTCAAGACCTGCAGCCGCCCCTGTGACTTCAGCGCCCGGACCAGCAGATCGAAGTCACTGGAGGCGACGGCGAGATTCGGCACGCCCATTCCCGTGACGAAGGCGCTGGCGAGCCCGAAGCCGCCGGAAATGTCCACGCTGCCCGCGGTCCCGCTGGCGAAGAGGTCGACGCCCCAGTCGTCGGTCGAGTCCAGGGTGACCTCGGCGAGCATGACCTGGATCAGCACCTGCGGCGGATCGACATCGAGCTTGTCGATCATGTGCTTCACCCGGTCCGAGTAACGCGGGCTCGCGCTGACCAGCACGGTGTTTGAGCTGACGTCGCCGACGATCGTCACCTCTCGCTCCAGCAGCCGCGCGGCGGAGCCGACCTGATCGGCGCCGAGCGTACCGATCAGCTTTTCCTGCTCGGTGTCCACGAAACTGCTGACCACCTGGGCGACCTCTTCGGCCACCGCGTTGCGAAGCTGGTAGATGAAGACATCCCGCTCCGATGCTTCCTGGCCGTCCAGTTCGATCACGACCTGCTCGACGAGATCGAGATAGGTCGGCGTGCCGGAGACCAGCAGGCTGTTGGTCCGGTTGTCCACGGTGATCGACAGCTGCTGCCGCTCATCGGGCACGGCGGTCAGTTCGGTGTCAAACAGCCCGGCCACGCGCTCTACATCCGCCTCGAGTTGCGGCTGCTCTCGCGGCCGCAGCACGAACAGGTTGCCCTGCCGCTGCAGACTGAACAGATCCGTGAGGATCTGGGCCATCGCCAGGGCATCCGCGTTCTGCAGGCGAAAGATCCGAATCGTCTGCGAACCGATACTCGACTGATCGAGATCGCGGATCATCTGCTCGATCATCCGCATCGATTCACGCGGCGCGGAGACGATGACCGTGTTGGTGCGCACATCCGGCGTGAGGGTGATCGACTCACGGATCGACGTGCCGACCAGCATCTCGGTGGTGATCTCTTCCACATCGCGCGGCAGATCGACATCATCGGTCTTCCGCGCAATCTCCCGGACATACTTCAGGACCGTCGACTGCGGCGAGCCCGCGCTGCCGGTTCCGATGCCGCGGCCGCTCAGCACGTTCTCGATCAGGTTCACCATCTCGAGGGCGTTGGCGGACTGCAGCGGGATGAACTTCGTTTCCACCACGCGCGTCGGCTTGGTGGAATCCAGCCGATCGACCAGACCGCGAATGATCTCGATATCGCGGCGCGGGGCGTTGACCAGAACGGCATTGAGACGCTGATCCGCGGTCACGCGGACCGTGTTGTCACCCTGCAACCGGTTCGCTTCCCGCACGTGCATGTCCTCGAGCAGGTTCACCACATCCTGCGCCCGCGAGGTGGAGAGCATGATGATCTCGACGTCGCTGCCGACCACGCCCTCTTCACCGTCGCGGCTGAGGATGGCGATCAGCCCCTCGATGACATCCAAGTTCTCGCGCGTCGCGGCAATGATCAGGCTGTTGCTCGCCAGGTCCGGCTCGATCGTCACGCGATCCATCGGGGTCCGGGCATCGCCCAGCGACTGGCTCCGCTCCTGCATCAACCGCTGAAGCCGCGGCGCGATCTGCTCGGCGCGGACGCCGAACTCGAGCTTCACCACGTGCAGGCCGATCGCCGGGTTCTCCGGCGTCTCCGCCAGCCGCTCCACCAGCCCTTCGATCGATTTCAGATCTTCCGCGTTCGCCGCCACCAGCAGACTGTTCGACCGGGGATCGGTCAGAACCAGCGGCCGCTGGCTGCTGCGAATCTCCGCCGGCTGATCGGCGTAGCGGCGCTCCATCACCTGATCGACCGCCGTGGCGATCCGTTCGATGTTGCCCTTCGACACGGGAATCACGTTGATCAGGGCCGCTTCACCCAACGTGGACGTATCCAGATCGCGGGCCAGCGTGCGGATGACTTCGTACGACTCGTTCCCCGCCGCGATGATCAGGGAGTTGGTGCGCGGTTCGGCGATGATCGTGGCCCGCTCCAGGTCGGCGGTCTCCGGCATCACCCGGCGCATCCGCTCGAGCCGCGCGTCCATCATCTGCTGAATCAACCCCGCCAGCCGCGTCGCGGAGGCGTGCTCCAGTTCGATGCGGCGGATCTCGCGCAGGTCCGGCGCGATCTCCGAGTCCAGTTGTCCGAGCAGCGATTCGAGCACCGCGAAGCTGCGCGTGCTCGTGGTCACGATCAGGGAGTTCGTGCGCTCATCGGCCTGCACGGCCACGCGGTCCTCTTCGCGGATGGCGCGGGATCGCACCTGTTCTTCGAACAAACGCGTGATCGTCTGCGCGAGACGCGCCGCCGAAGCATGCTCCACCGGATAGATCCGCACCGCCGCGCTGGGCGAGGCGGCTTCGATATCCAGCATCTTCACCAGTTCGTGCACCACTTCGAGGTTGTTCGGCGTACCGACCAGCACCAGGGCGTTCAACTGCGATTCGGGCCGAATCACCAGCCGCGTCATCGGCTGGAACGCATCCGCCTCGAGCACGCGGCCGCCGTCTTCCTTCTGCCGCGCCATGCGCAAGCGGCCGACCTGCCGCTGCAGGGGTGAAGCCTCGGGAAGATTGGCCTGCCCCTCCACGATGACCGCCTGGAGCGTTTCCGCAAGGTCGGTTGCGTCCGCGTACCGCAAGGGAATCAGGCGCGGCTCGACCCAGCCGGAGGGAATGTCCTTGTCCAGGCGCTTGGAAAGCACTTCGACCAGCGCGACTGCATTCTCCTTCCCCGCCACGATGACGGTGTTGGTTCGGTTGTCGGTGGTCATCGCGATCTCATCCATCAGCGCTTCGCCGACCATCCCGGCGGGCAGCCCCTCCACCGGCGCTCCGGGCACGCGGCCGAGCTGCTTGCCCTGGGTAAAGAGATCGCGCACGATACGGCTGAACTGATCGGCGGAGATATTCTCCAGGGGGAAAATCTGAATCGTCGCCGCTTCGGTGACCGGCAACTGATCGAGCATACGGGCAAGATCTTCCACCGCGCGGACATTGGAGGCGGTCGAGCTCACGATCAGCGCGTTCATCGCCGGGTCGGGAATGATGCGGATCGGCTTGGCCAGATCCAGCGTGAAGTCATCCTCGTTGATCCCGTCGCGCCGGACGGAGAGGCGGCGCACCTGCTCCCGAACGGCCCGGGCGAGATCGGTGTCGGCCTGCTGATCGGCCGGCCGCAACATCTGTCCGAGCAGCTGCGCCAACGCCGAAGCCTCGGCGTTCTTCAGCCGCACGATCCGCACTGTGGATTCAGCGAGTTGCGGCGCGGTGTCGACCGCCTTGAGCAGCCCGACGACGGTCTCCTGATCGGCCGGGTTGGCGATCACAATGACCGCGTTCCGTCCGCGCAGTGTCGAAATGCGGATCGGCTCACTCACCAACCGGGCGGCGGAATCCTCCCGCTGCGGCTGGTGCAGGCCGATCGTCTCAACCACGCTCTTCGCTTCCTCCGGCGAGATGTTCTCGAGCTCGATGATGAAAATACCCTGACCGCCTCCGGGGACCAGGGCGTCGAGCTGCTCGACCGTCTCTTCGATCTCGCGGAAGAGACCGCCGGTGGAGGCGATGATGAGGGCGTTGCCGGCGGCGTCGACCTGGATCGAGAGCGGCTGGTTGGTCTGCCGCGCCTTCTCGCTGAACGCATCGCGGATCGCGCTGGCGACCCGGGCGGCGGGGGCGG
>SLDM01000418.1 GCA_007125255.1 Phycisphaerales bacterium | reverse complement strand
TGAGTGAGGGGGTGCAGTGACGGAGTAACGGCATGGGCGTCGTCCCCGCTTCCGCGGGAATGATGAAGTCACGACTCTCGTCGCCGCCGCCTGCGCCTCCGTGCCTTCGTAACTTGATCGAGAAAATTCACAGCGGTAAATCTCAATCGCCTCCGTGCCTTGATCAAGGAGAATCACCGCGGAGAGCGCGGAGTACGCGGAGAAAGATTTGGGATGGGTGAGTTACTGCATTTGAGCGAGGAACGTTCGATGGCGCCAGGCGTCTCGCCTTACCAACCCCAAGTCCACCTCCGCGCTCTCCGCGTCCTCCGCGGTCACTCTCAACCCCCTCCCTTCGTCACTTCGCTACTTCGTTACTCCGTCACTTTCCCTCCGTGCCTCGCTCAACCCCCTCGTCACTTCAATCTCAATCACTTCTCCCTTGCAAAGTTCACATCTCCCCGCATGATCGGGATCGCGATCTTCAGCGCGACGGTGTAGATCATGAGTCCCAGGGCGACGATGCCGGCGGTCACCTGCCATTCGGTGAGCGACGGCAGATACTCGACCATCTCGTGCAGCGTGCTGGGGACGAAGCCGGGGATGATCAGCCCCATGCCCTTCTCGATCCAGATGCCGACGAAGGCGGTCACGCACGCGGCGATCAGCAGCCACATATTCCTCATCGCCGCGGGCAGAAGGAACAGGATCGCGGCGATGACGTTCAGGATGATCGCGGTCCAGATCCACGGCACCAGCGCGTTCGCGCCGTGCAGGCCGAAGAAGAGATACCGCGCGTGTGTTTCATGCGCGCCGCCGGTGTAGAACTCGGTAAAGAGCTCCGAGGCGACCATGAGCAGGTTGATGAGAATCGTCACGCGGCAGATCTGCGTGAGCGTTTGAATGGGCTTGTCGGGGATCGCCACACCGCCGAGACGGCGGAGGATGAACATGGTGATGATGAGGAACGCGGGGCCGGCGACGAACGCGGAGGCGAGGAAGCGCGGGGCGAGCAATCCGGAGTTCCAGAACGGCCGCCCGCCGAGGCCCTGGTAGAGAAACGCCGTGACGGTGTGAATCGAGATCGCCCAGATGATCGAGACGAAGATGAACGGGATGTACCAGCTGGGGTTCGGTTTGCGGCCGAGGTACTTCATGTAAAGCAGGTAGCCGCAGATGTGCAGGTTGAGCAGGAGGTACCCGTTGAGGACGATGACGTCCCACGTGAGCATCGACATGGGGAAGTTGAACCGGCCCAGGCCGGGAATGATGTGCCAGAAGCGGTCCGGCCGGCCGAGATCGACGGTGACAAAGAGCAGGCACATGACGATCGCGGCGATGGCGAGCAGCTCGCCGAGGATGACGACATCGTGCATGGACTTGTCGCGGTAGAGGTAGGCGGGAATGACCATCATCACCCCGCCGGCCGCGACGCCGACCATGAAGGTGAAGTTTGCGATGTAGAGTCCCCACGAGACGTGATCGGTCATGTGGGTCACGATCATGCCGCTGGAGACCTGATGGGCCCACGCGTTCGCGCCGACGAGGAAGACCGCGGTGAGAAAGGTCATCCACGCATAAAACGGCAACCGGCCATCGGTCGCCATGACCAGTGACCGCCAGATGAACGACGGATAACTGACCCAGTGGCTGGGCTTCTCAGTCGTCGCGGGTTGGTGGGAGAGTTGGGTCATCTTGTTTCGAGGAGTTGACCGCGGAGAACGCGGAGATCGCGGAGGTGGAATTGGGGTTGGAGAGGGCGAGGCGCTTGACGCCATCCATCAGGCGCGTGGAGTTGAAGTTCATGAGCAATCCGACCTCGATGTTTGACAGTCGCATGTAGGTCAGGTTTGTGCAGTGTGAATCGGGGCGAGTTGGTCGACGGCCTTGATCTCAATGATGACGGCATTCTCAACCAGCAGATCGATTCGATAACCGCAATCAATCGTGCGTCCCTCAAATTCAATCGGCATTTCCACCTGTCGCTGCACCTTGAAGCCGTTTCTCAGGAGTTTGTCGAACAAGCAGAGTTCATAGGCCGACTCGAGAAGCCCCGGCCCGAGCGCTCGATGAACAGTAACTGCTGCCTGCAGAATCCGGTCAGTTACCTTCTTGTGCAGCAACTCACCCATTCCGATTCCTCCTCCGCGCTCTCCGCGTCCTCCGCGGTGAATCTCCTCAATCGAAGAAGTAGAACAGCGTCGGCACGGTGCCGAGGTCTTCTTTCAGAACGAAGCATCGTTTGTTCCTGAGCACCCAGCTGATATCGGAATCGGGGTCGAGCATGTTGCCGAAGATGCGAGCCCCGGTCGGGCACGCTTCGAGGCAGGCGGGCTGGCGGCCTTCGCGCGTGCGGTGCATGCAGAAGTGGCACTTCTCCACCACCCCGGCCGGGCGGATGCGGTTGCTCATGTAGCCCTGATCCGGATTGACCTCCTCGGCGGGAACGTTCGGCTGCTTCCAGTTGAATCGCCGCGCGTGGTAGGGGCAGGCGGCCTGGCAGTAGCGGCACCCGATACACCAGTTGTAGTCGACGACGACGATGCCGTCCTCCTCCTGCCACGTCGCTTCCACGGGACAGACATCGACGCACGGTGGGTCATCGCACTGAAAGCACTGGACGGGCAGATAGTACTTGCCTTCCTGCGGCACGGTGTGGTCGTACTGGGTCGTGCCGTGCTCGGTGTCGGTCGTGCCCTTTGGCATCTCGAAAACACGGATATACGACTGGTTCGTGTCTCGGTCGTGGTTGTTTTCGCGGTGGCACGCTTCCACGCAGTTTCCGTTGCCGTTACAGAGAGAGAGGTTGATCGCGTAGGCGAAGCGCACACCGGGAATGGGCCGGTGATCCCTGACCGTCACGTCGGCGCCGTACTTTTCCTTCGTTTCCTTCTCGATCCGCGCGAAGACGGCGCGCTTGTCCTCATCGGTCATTTCCTTGAAGTGTTTCTGCAGGAACTCATCGATCGAAGTCTGCTCGCGGAAGTTGGCCAGCGGGGAAATCGCGGCACCGAAGGCGGCCAGCCCGAGCGTGGCGCCGACCCCCTTCATCGCCGTTCGGCGGTTCATCTGCCCGAGCACGGGGAGGGAGAACGTTTTATCGCGCGACTCATCACTCATGGGACACTTCCATTCACCGCTTGCGAAAAGCGGCGAACACTCAATCGTGCGGCGGGCTCAGGAATCGGTCAAACGGTTTGAACATCGGCTTCATGTGCGGGAAGGCGGGCGAATGCGGGTCGTGACAATCAATGCAGCTCTTGCGGTGCTGCGGGCCGCGGCTGCGATCCCAGTAGCCGGTCATCCCGCCGTGAGCGCCGCGCTCGAAATCGCGGGCCTCTGGGGCGTGACACTGGGCGCACATGTGCTGCACGTTCTCGTAAGCCAGTTGGCTGCCGTCCGCCGTGCGCAGGGCGTTGTAGTTGTCCGCGTGGTGACAGCTCACGCACGTCATGCCGCCGTGATCGAAGTGCAGACCCTGGTGGAACTCCGTCAGCTCATCGCCCGACCGCGTGCGCAGATTCGGTTCAAAGTTGGCGTGGCAACTCGTGCACGAGACCGACACCGACCGGCCAAGATCATCGAGAATCCCCGTGTCGATGCGCGGCGGGCCGGAGGGACGGTTGAGGAAAACCGGATAGGACGCGCTGGAATCTGATGTCTGCGGAGATGCCGCTTCGTTCGTTCCGGCCGCATCCGTGACGCTCGGCGAGATGGATCGCCCGAGTCCGTAGGCGGCGCCGAAGAACAGGAGTCCCGCGACGATTCCTGCGGCAGGTCCCGCAGGAGGAAGCAACGAGCGTCGTCGGCGTCTGGCGGTCCTGCTCACGACCGGTCTCCAATCTGCTCTTCGCATCCGCGGAGCGCGAAGATGCCGAGCATTGTCCCGACGTCGTTCCTCGGCGAAACGGGGAATCGACCCCGTTCCAAAGTAACACGCTCGCGCTACGATGCAACTCCACACCGGCTGACGCTTCCTGTACCATCTTCTCGTCAGCATTCGTTTGCGGAGTACGCCATGCCGATCAGCGGATTGCTCATTACGCTTGATCGTGACCCGGCCCGGCGCGATGCGGCCCGGACGGCGCTCGAGCAGCATCCCGCAATTGAAATCGGTGAGGGGGAGGACCATCGTCTGCCCATCGTCGTCGATACGCCCACGAGCGAAGAGGACCGCGCGGTCTGGGAGTGGCTCCACCAGTTCCCCGGCGCGACCTTCGTCGACGTGGTGTACATCCACTTTGATGAAGATGAGGCCGCAAGGCAGCAAGGCATGAAGGCATCAGGGCAATCCGATTCTTATGCCTCGGCGCCTGATGCCTCGGTGCCTTCCAACGCAAGGGGCGAACCATGACCACCATCCCGTCGAGCCGGAGCAACGGGCGCGACACCGCCCGCGATATCACTTCGGGCGCCCGCCGCGAGTTCATCAAGTCCACCGCCATGGCCGCCGCGACGGCCGCCCTCGCCGCCAACACCGGGCGGGCGTTCGCGCTGCCGGTCATTGACAACCAGCGCATCGATGATCGCGGCGTCACGTGGGACAAGGCCCCCTGCCGCTTCTGCGGCACCGGTTGCCACGTGCAGGTCGGCGTGAAGGATGGCCGCGTTGTCGCCATTGCCGGTGACGTGAAGGCCGATGTCAACAAGGGACTGCTCTGCGTCAAGGGCTACCACGTCGGCAAGGTGCTCTACGGCAAGGACCGGCTCACGAAGCCCCTGCTCAAGCGCGACGGCCGCTACGTGGAGATCTCCTGGGATGAAGCGATCGACATCGTCGCGGACAGGATTCTCGAAGCGCCGGAACGCTTCGGGCTCTACGGCTCCGGCCAGTGGACGATCCCCGAAGGGGCCGCGGCGAACAAGTTCATGAAGGCCGGCCTGGGCAGCAATCATCTCGACGGCAACCCGCGTCTCTGCATGAGTTCCGCCGTCACCGGCTTTCTCTCCTGCTACGGCGTGGATGAACCGGCCGGCTGTTACGACGATCTCGACGCGTGTGACGTACTCATCATGTGGGGCAACAACCCCGCGGAGATGCACCCGGTGCTCTTTTCGCG
>SLDM01000497.1 GCA_007125255.1 Phycisphaerales bacterium | reverse complement strand
TCGGCGGCTCATTCCCGTCGCTCGCTCACACTCCAATCCGCCATCCGGGATTGCGTTTGTCCAACCTGCCGATATGAACTCCAAGGACTGATCGAGAATCGGTGTCCGGAATGTGGCGAGGTGTTCGAAGAAGTCACCACGGACCCCGCATGAATCGGCGCTGATACCATGATTCCGGAGGCATTTCCGATGGCGAACCGAAGCGGAACCGAGACGGACCAATCGAGCAAGACCGGCGGCGCCGCCGACACCGGCCGCGTTCGCTCTGCGCTCGATGCCACTGACTCGGCCGGCTGGGAGTACAGCCCCGCCCCGGAGCGCGTGCCCGTCGAGATTGCCGATCGATACGGATTGTTTATCGGCGGCAGGTTCATCGCGCCGAAATCGCGCCGGTACTTCACGACTACCAACCCCGCCACGGAAGAAGCGCTCGCCGAAATCGCCGAGGCCGGTAGCGCCGATGTCAACGCGGCGGTCGAAGCGGCGAAGAAGGCCCAGCCGAAGTGGGCCCGCCTCAAGCCGCAGGAACGCGCAAAGTTCCTCTTCCGCATCGCCCGGCGGATTCAGGAGCGCGCCCGCGAACTGGCGGTCCTCGAGACGATGGACGGCGGCAAGCCGATCAGGGAATCGCGCGATGCTGATCTCCCCGAGGTCGCCAAGCACTTCTTCTACCACGCCGGATGGTGTGACAAGCTCGCCTACGCCTTCCCCGGCCGGACGCCGAAGCCGCTCGGCGTGTGCGGGCAGATCATTCCGTGGAACTTCCCGCTCCTGATGGCGGCGTGGAAGCTTGCGCCCGCACTCGCCTGCGGCAACACGTGCGTGCTCAAACCCGCCGAAACAACGCCGCTCACCGCACTACGACTTGCGGAGATCCTGCAGGAAGTCGATCTCCCCCCCGGCGTGGTGAACATCATCACCGGCGCGGGCGCGACCGGTCAGGCCCTTGCGGAACATCCGAAGATCGACAAGCTCGCCTTCACCGGCTCGACACGGGTCGGGAAGATCCTCGCGAAGACGGTCGCGGGCACGAAGAGAAAACTCACCCTCGAACTCGGCGGCAAGTCGCCCAACATCATCTTCGCCGACGCTTCGCTCGACCAGGCGATCGAAGGCGTGATCAGCGGCATCTACTTCAACCAGGGCCACGTCTGCTGCGCCGGTTCACGGCTTTTCGTGGAAGAATCGATCCTCCCGGAAGTGATCCACAAGCTCGAGTTCCGCCTTCAGTCACTGCGCGTCGGCGATCCGATGGACAAGAACACAGATGTCGGCGCGATCAACTCGAAGGAGCAGCTCAAGCGAATCACCGGTTACATCGATGCGGGGCGCGAAGAGGGAGCGACCATGCACGAGGTGAACGGGACGGCCCTGCCGAAGAAGGGTTACTGGTGCCGGCCGTGCTTCTTTACCGGTGTGCAGCCGTCGCACCGGATCGCGCGGGAAGAGATCTTCGGCCCGGTCCTCGCGGTGATGAGTTTTCGCACGCCGGAGGAGGCGATTCACCGCGCGAACAACACGCCCTACGGTCTGGCGGCGGGCGTGTGGACGGACAAGGGCGCCAAGATCTTCGAAGTCGCGAAGAAACTGAAGGCCGGCGTGGTCTGGTGCAACACGTACAACAAGTTCGACGCCTCGAGCCCCTTCGGCGGGTTCAAGGAATCCGGCTTCGGCCGCGAAGGCGGCGTGCAGGGCTTGCGCGCGTACGTCGACGTTTGAATGAACAAGATTCGGAGGCGCGGAGAGAAGGCACTGAGGCACGAAGGGGTGGACGGACCCGGTGCCGGTCGTGATCTCGTCATTCCCGCGAAAGCGGGAATCCAGTGGGCACTCCGAGTTTTTCGGAGGGACGATCGTGGGAAAGGGGGAGGGCGACAGAGGGGTGGAGGGAAAGTAAAGAGGCATCGAGGCATCGAGGGGTGAACGATATCGGTGTCACGCCTGATTTCCTCAAGCGCGCGAAGAAACGTGGCCCATCGCGACGGCCGCGCGGAGAAAGTACAATCCGCTCATGCCTCAGCTTCGTGAGATCGCGCGCTTTGTGGATGACGTCGATGCGGCGACTGCGTTCTACGAAGCGCTGCTCGGCTGCGCGCCGGTGCAGCGGAGCGAGGGGATCGCGATCTTCGATCTTGACGGCATCACGCTGTTGATCCACCGGCGGTACGACCCGGGGCCGGATGACCTGCCGTGTGAGGATCACATCGCTTTCGCGGTGGATGATCTGGATGCGGCCGTGGCCGGGTTCATCGAGCGCGGCGGCAGGGTGGAGCGCCCGCCGCGAGATTGGGATTGGGGACGCTCTGCGTACGTCCGCGAACCGGTTGGTGTGACGGGGGCGGGGGCGCTGGTCGAATTGCAGGAATCAGTTGATGGGTGATACAACTCACGGATGAATCGATCGATGGGAGAGACCGCACAGAAGGCCATTCGCGCGATTCACCACGTGCAGATCACCATCCCGTGCGGGGCGGAGGATGAAGCCCGGGCGTTCTACGGTGAAGTTCTCGGTCTGCACGAGATCGAAAAACCGGGCGCACTCAGATCGCGAGGGGGGATCTGGTTCAGTGTCGGCAACCGCGCATTGCATATCGGCGTGGAAGACGGTGTGAATCGACGGCTCACCAAGGCGCATGTCGCGTACGAAGTCGCCGACCTTGCGATCTGGCGGCAATTGCTCGAGACCCATGGCATCCAGATCGAGCAGAGTATCCCTGTTCCCGGATTCGAACGCTTTGAGTTCCGCGATCCCTTCGGCAACCGTGTCGAACTGATCGAACCGGCACAGTCCGGCACGCCGTGAGCCGCCGAATCGGGCGTTCGACCGACGGCGTACGGCCGACGGCGATCGGGCTGCTATCATGCGGTGCTATGCCCACGTCGAACACCGCTCATCGCCGCATCGTCATCACCGGTATGGGGTGGATCACCCCCCTCGGCTTTGACCTCGACACGGTCTGGCAGCGACTCGTGCGCGGCGAGTCGGGCGTCTCGAAGATCGATCGCTTCGATGCGTCCACCTTCCCGACCACGTTCGCGGCCCAGATCCGCGGCTACGACTTCACCAAGTTCGTGGAGAACCCCAAACACCACGAACACGCGGGCACGCACACCCAGTTCGCCCTCGGCGCCGCGCGGCAGGCGTGGGAACAGGCCGGCCTCAGCAGCGCGAAAACCCTTGACCACCGCCGCATCGGCATGTACCTCGGCGCAGGCGAAGGCGTACTCGACTTCGACAAGTACTCGCGCGTGAACCTCGCCGGCTGGGATGAGAAGACGATGACGGTGGATGCGAAGAAGTGGGCGGAAGCGGCCAGGGAGCACTTTGATCCCTGGACAGAGATCGAGCAGGAACCCAACATGCCGATGGCCCACCTGGCGCGGGAGTTCGGCATGCGCGGACCGGCGTACAACTGCCTCACCGCCTGCGCGGCCTCGACCCAGGCGATCGGCGAGGCGTTCAGCATCATTCAACGCGGCGAAGCGGATGTCATGGTGTCCGGCGGCACGCACACCATGCTGCACGTGCTCGGGGTGACCGGCTTCAATCGACTCACCGCCCTCTCCAACCGCAACGACGAACCGCAACAGGCCTCGCGTCCCTTCGACCGCACGCGCGATGGGTTCGTGATGGGCGAGGGTTCCGGCATCGTGATCCTCGAAACGCTCGAACACGCCGAACAGCGCGGCGCCACCCCGCTCGCCGAAGTGATCGGCTACGGCTCCAGCGCCGATGCGTTCCGCATCACCGACATTCAGCCGGAGGGCCGCGGCGCCGCAGCGGCGATGCTTGATGCGCTTCAACAGGCGGGGATCGACCCACTCGCGGTGGATGAGAACGGCGTGCCGTACGTGCATTACATCTCCGCCCACGGCACGGGCACGCAGGAGAACGATTCGATCGAAACCAGAGCGGTGAAGGCGGTCTTCCGCGAGAATGCCCCGAAGGTGCCGGTGAGCTCGATCAAGAGCATGATGGGGCACCTGATCGCCGCCGCCGGCGCGGTCGAGCTCATCACGTGCATCATGGCGATCAAGCACCAGACCCTGCCGCCGACGATCAACCTGCACCATCCCGACCCGGATCTGGATCTGGATTACGTTCCCAACGAAGCGCGGCCATCACGGGTGGAAGTCTGCATCAGCAACTCCTTCGGCTTCGGCGGGCAGAACGACGCCCTGGCGGTCCGCCGGATCGGATAGCCGTAAACATCAATCGAGTCCCGGCATGCTTGACTGCTGCGATCTGAACGCCCACGGATGACATGCTCGTCATCCGTGGGCGTTCTTATGCCATGAATTGCTTTCGGGGTGCGAAGCGTGATCCGCCGCCGCAGGAGTCCGGGTGGTGCGAAAAAAGTTCATTTTGGCCGAGGAGTGGGCCTCGGCGTCTGCGTTTCCTGAGAGGAACCAGTCTTTTGGCGGCTCGGCAATTCTCCTCGACCAGCGCGCTGATCGGGCGAGCCACAGGCCAAAGTGAAAGAGAGAAAGAAAGGAACGGAACCATATGGCCAGGAACTCACTCATCACCGTCAGTACGCTCGGATTCTCGTGCTTTCTCTTCGTCATTGCGCTCACCATGACCGGCATGACGTCGGCGCAGCCGAGTGTGCGGGAACACCTGCCTGCCGCTCTCCCCCAACCCGCCAGCGCGGCTGATCGATCCCCGGGCGGCCTCGCCGGCAGCAACGACGTTTGCGAGCCGACGTGGTGGACCTTCGATTCCGGCGGACCCAACGGGGTCAACGATACGGTGTACGCCCAGACAGTCTGGAACGGAGACCTGGTCGTCGGCGGCGAATTCACCACGGCTGGCGGAGTGACGGTCAACGGCATCGCGCGGTGGGACGGCTCCCAATGGCATCCCTTCGAATCGGGTGGACAGATCGGGGTCAACAATACGGTACGCTCGCTGGCGGTGTGGAACGGAGACCTGGTCGTCGGCGGCTTTACCGAGGCGGGCGGACAGACGGTCAACCGCATCGCGCGGTGGGACGGCTCTCAGTGGCATCCCTTCACCTCCGGCGGACAGACCGGGTTTCAACTCTCTGCGCTGAGCCTTGCCGTGTGGCAGGGTGATCTGA
>SLDM01000023.1 GCA_007125255.1 Phycisphaerales bacterium | reverse complement strand
CTTGTCTTTGCAGCAGTCGCCGAAGTGGCAGCACGATTCATCGCACCAGCATCCTCCCGCTACCGCCCCGCCGCAGTTGCCCTGGCATGAAAACGCAGGGGGCGGGCCGGGCGAGCAGTGTTGCACAGAACCGCACTGGCCTGGTCCGCAGAAGCAATCCACCCAAAACATCGGGTCGTAGCAGAACCAGTCCCATTGAACTTCACAACAGAACGGGTCACATTGGCAGACGCTCACACAGCAGTTGAGGTCATCGCATCCGGGCGATCCGTTCCCATCTGGATCGAAACAGTCGCCCGCATTCGGCAAGCCGCACGCGATCGGCGGCGGGCCGAGCGGTTGAAACTGCGGCGGATCCGGTGGCAGCGTCGGACGACAGCCAGGAAGGTTGGAACAGTGTTCTACCGCGAGATTCGCGCAGCACGCATCCCAGACCACCTCGCAGCAGTACGGGTCCCGGGCGCAGGTCAACGCTTCACAGTCCGCGTTGTCGCAACCGGGCGAGGCCTTGGCAGAGCAGCAGTTGGTGTGGCCGCAGACTTCGCACTGCTCGAGCGCAGCACCGGCGCAGATGCCGTCCCACTGCGTCTGGCAGCAGAACGGATCCTCGCTGCAGATCAGCGCTTCACAGTGCGCTTCATCGCAGCCCGAGAGGCCGTGAACTGCGCAGCAGTTGCTTTGAGCGTTCGCCGGGGCGGCCACCATGGCCAGGAATGTGACCGCAGCCACGGCTGCGATCATGTTGATAAAGCGGCCGATTGCTTTCCAGTGCAACATGTACAAACCCTCCACAGTCATTTCCAAGTCTTGACCTGACGAGATTCATCACGCCGTCTATTCGACCGGAGCAGTCATCCCCAATTCTCCAGCAGGAAGAGCCGATCGAGGACATTGACCTCGTGGTCGTGGTTGAAGTCGCCCTCACATGGCTCCACCACAAAGCAGCGCTCGAACTCGCAAACGCCCCAGTTGGCCAGAAGAATGTCAAGGTCATCCTCGCGGACCCAGCCGCCGCAGTGTGATCGGCAGCGCAGCACCGGGCATTCGCCCCAGTTCTGCACTTCGGATTTCCCGGCCGCGGGCAAGCCCCCCACTGGAGGTCCACCCACAACCCCATGTGAGCCATTGTCACTCCCCCGGGGGGGGCGTCAAGAGAAAAGATCGAGCGTTTCTCACGAATGCCGGATCGCCGTCGTCCGGCCCTCGGTCCCTCGGCGCCATTGTCGCGCTGTCGCTCCGTCGCTCTGTCGCTCCCGGCCCTAAATCCCCTTCTTCAAGGGGCTTGACAGGAAAACGCGAGGGCCGTCTGTTGCTACCATGCAACGGTACTGGAGCGTCGCGAGCGAGAGCAACGAACTCGTTTCGATTTCTCCGGAACTGGAGAATTACAAGGAACAGTTTTTCATGTCCAACCTTACTTTCGGTGGGCCGGCAGGCGAGCCCGCCGCGACGGAAGATTGAACGGAAAACTGAAACGAAGATGGCATGAGCACTCTTCTTTCGCTCATTGAAAAAATCCCCGGCCCGTGACTGTTGGTCAAAAGGCACTGGCCAACAGTCACGGGCCGGAACCCGCTGGCTGAATCTCGCGGAGTGTGGACCATGCAAACCGAACGGTACTTCAAGTCGATCTGCTCGATCTCGCCCCTCCTGCGCAGCATCTGGATCATGTGCGTTGTTGGCCTCATCGCCGCGGCGGCGGGAGCGCATGATGGCGCGGCCACGACCGGTGCCATCGGCATCATCGGCGGCGCCACAGCGCCGGACTCGGCTCCTTCACTCGAACGGTTTCTCCGCATCCGCGCCCCGGGATCGGTGACACTGGCCGGGGACGGCACGCTCTACGCGCGGGACTGGCCGGACGGGGTCAACCAGCTCTACCGCCGCCCCGCCGGCGCGGATCTCGACGCCGAGATGGACCGGCTGACGGATTTCGAGGACGGCCTCGGCCGCTACGCACTGTCACCCGATGAGCGTCACATCATTCTCTCCGCCGCGATCGGCGGGAGTGAACACGACGACCTCTTTCATCTCGACACGGAAACCGACGAGATCACGCCCCTGCTCACTGACCGCACCGTCATCTACCGATTTCATCTCTGGCAGCGCGATTCATCCGGCTTTCTCTATTCCGCCAACGACGTCAGCTCCTTTGACTTCTACCTCTACCGGTACGATCTCGAGTCGCGCCAGTCCACACTGATCTCTGCCCGTGAAGGGAGCTGGTCGGCGGGCGACATCACCGACGATGGTTCGCGGGCCCTGGTCATGCGCTACATCTCCGCGGCCCACGCGAACGCGTACGAGCTTGATCTGGATTCCGGCGAGCTGACCTCGCTCAACATCGCGGATGAACGGTACAACGCGGTGCTGGGTTATCTCACTGGCGAAAGCCGCGCGGCGGTCGTCTCGGATGCCAACGAAGAGGGGTTCCGGCGCCTTCACATCATCAACCTCGATACCGGGGAACATGAACGGCCGGTCCGCGACCTCGATGACCGCGAGTTCGAGGGGTGGAGCGCGAACCATGAGCGCTCCCTGGTCGCCCTTCGCTACAACATCGACGGGTACGCCGCGAAGCGCGTCTACCGGCTCCCCGCGTTCGAGCCGATCGAACTGCCCGAGCTCGATCGCGGCATGGTGGCGGATCTCGACATCGTCGGCGAGACGCTCATCTGGCGGCTCAGCAACGCCAGGTCGCCGGGGGAGGCCTTCGGGCTCGATCTTGGCCAGGTCCGCGCGGAGGTCGAGCAGCTCACCCGCGCCGACGCGCAGGGGATTGACCTTTCGCAGTTCATGCTGCCGGAGCTGATCACCTACGAGAGTTTCGATCGAATGGAGATCCCCGCCTTTCTCTACCTGCCCCCGGGATACGACCGGGACCAGGACGGCGCAATTCCGTTCATCGCGCACTACCACGGCGGGCCGGAGAGCCAGTTCCGTCCGTGGTTCAATGCCCAGGTCCAGGCCCTGCTCGCGCAGGGGTACGGCGTGATCCAACCGAACGTGCGCGGCTCGACCGGGTACGGACGCACCTTTCACCAGCTTGATAACTACAAGAAGCGCTGGGACTCCGTGCGCGACGGCGTGGAAGCGGTGCGCTGGCTGATCGATCAGGGCTACGCGGAAGCGGGCCGGGTGGCTGCGTACGGAGGGAGCTACGGCGGGTTCATGGCCGTTGCCACCGTCATCGAAGGGCAGGAACTGTACGGCGCGTCGGTGAAGGTCGTCGGCATCGTCAACTTCATCACCTTTCTTGAACAGACGGGCGATTACCGCCGCGCCCTCCGTGAAGCGGAGTACGGCCCGCTGTCGGACCGCGAGTTCCTCGAATCGATCTCGCCGATCAACCGCATCGACGAGATCAACGTGCCGATGATGATCGCCCACGGGCTGAACGATCCTCGCGTGCCGGTGGGTGAAGCGATGCAGCTGGCGGTCGGGCTGCAGCAGCGCGACTTCGACCCGGAGATGGTCTTCTTCCCCGATGAAGGCCACGGCTTCGCCAAGCTGGAAAACCGGTTGCTCTTCTTCCGCCGCATGGTGCGCTTCCTCGATCGGACGATCGGCGACCCCGAGGAATCGAATCGCTAGAGGAGGATCTGTTTCCGTCCGCCGGCGGGTCGTGACGAAGCACGCGAGGCCAAGAAGCAGCGGCCCCGCCCTGCGGCATCCGCGAACCGGCGGGCCCAGGTTGCCTCCCGACCCCGGGACCGGCCGCTCGGGGATGAGAGAGACCCCGGGGGCAGGTCTGCTCCGGTAAACCGCACCGTTGAGCGGGGCCGACGGACCGGGTAGAATCCGCGATTCGTCAATCAGCCCGTCGATGCGAAAGCCTCGACGAAGGAGGTTTTTCATCGTGTTACCCAAGATGCCCCCGCGCGAGGGGCAGGTCGGATTTCTCTATTGCCCGCCCTACCGGGTGCAGGGCATCAGTGTCGCCGGCGAACAGACGTGCGTCCAGATCCCGGAACTGGATGTCTGTTTCGATATCGGCATGTGTCCGCGTGTTGCGCTTGCATCACCATATGTTGCGCTCAGCCATGCGCACATGGACCATATAGGTGGCCTGCCCTATTACTTCAGCCAGCGCCACTTCCAGAAGATGGGTACGGGCACGTGCTTCTGCCATCCGGATATCGAAGAACCGCTGCATAACATGATGCGCAGCTGGGTTGCCCTGGAACAACAACAGACACCGTATGAGATTGTTCCGCTGGCCGATGGTGAGCAGCACGAGGTCAAGCCCAACATTTTTCTCCGCGCGATGGAAGTGAGCCACACCGTACCCGCGATGGGGTACGCCCTGGTCGAAAAGCGCAGCAAGCTTCGTGAGGAATTTCACGGTCTTCCGCAGGATCGTCTGCGCTCCTTGAAGGAAGCGGGCGAGCAAATCACCAAAACCCTTGAAATACCGCTGGTTGCGTACACCGGGGACACCGAGTTCGGCCCGTTTCTCTACCGTGATGAGTTCGCGATGGCGAAGGTGGTCATCAGCGAGTGCACCTTCTTCGAAGCCGATCAGCGTTCGCGGTCCTCGGTGGGCAAACATCTGCACGCCGACGATATCGTCAAGCTGCTCGATATCTGGCAGGCCGAACACATCGTACTCGTTCACGCGTCGCGACGCACCCATCTCGGCACCTCGCGCGAAGAGTTCGTTCGTCTCGTCGGCGAAGAGCGCGCGCAGCGCGTTCACTTCCTGATGGACTTTCGCGCCAACCGCGCGCGATACGAGGAACAGCGCGCCGCGGTTGAAACCACTGCCGCTTCAACCGGGTCATGACGCGACTTCTCTGACATGTCTCACGAATCGTGATTCGTTCGGTTGACGCGCGCGAAACCCCAACGTACATTCCCGACTGTTCTCGCTGCATCATGCGCTGTTCACGGCAACGGTCGGTGGGACCGAGTCCCACACCGCAGTTAGCACGATTCACTGGTTCGATTACACGCTCATTTCTGAGCAGTCTCAACCCTGAGCTGTCTCGCTCCTGCGCTCTTTCACTTTTGAGCTCTCTCCTCTGAGGTAAATTGATGGCGAAACCACAGAACGAAATGTGGGCATCCATCCTTGCGCACCT
>SLDM01000115.1 GCA_007125255.1 Phycisphaerales bacterium | reverse complement strand
GTACAGAGGACCGACTCCTTCTCCACCCGGACGACCAGCATGCGCACCGCGCCGTCGTTGATGAGGACGCGCTGTCCGGGCTCGACATCATCCACGATCTTCGGATAGGTGCTGCTGAAGATGTACGAACCGTTGGGCTCTTTGGGCGGATGGGCTTCGATTCTTTCCCGCTGAATGCGGAGCAGGCTGCCGGTGGGCACGTCGATGCCGCCATCGGGGACCTTGCCGATCCGGATCTTCGGCCCCTGCAGATCTCCGAGAATCCCCGTCGGGATCCCCATTCGCAGCGCGGTCTCACGGATGGTGCGCACGTTGACCGCATGCTGCTCAAGCTCGCCGTGACTGAAGTTGATGCGGAATATGGAGACGCCGGTTTCGATCAGCTTGCCGATCATCTCCGGCGCGGAGGAGGCGGGACCAAGCGTCGCCACGATCTTGGTCAGCGGCGGAAAGATGCGCTTCCGATTGTTGGGATCGGTCGCCGGGGTCGACGGATTGGACGGCTCGGATGCCGCAGCCTGCGTGGTCATGGAGTCACTCAACCGTTCGAAGAACAGACCCCGAAATGATGATCGGGGGCAAAAAAAGTCCAGTTTCCTACATCCTGCCCTCTTCGGCGATCCGGACGATCTCACGATAATTCGCGCGGAAGAATTGCACGAACTCGCGGCGCAGCGCATCGCCCGGTCTCGATTCCGGGTGCCACAGCGCTTCTTCCCGCCATTCCTGACGAAGCCAGCCATTTCGAATCGTCTCAAGATCATCCACGTTCGCCATCGAGTACGTGCGCCCGTCGGGACCGCGCACCTCGGGCATGGCGTCGAAGAGCACCAGCATGCGCCGCAGGGTCGGATCGGTCACGTCGGCGGCGGTGACGATCTCCCCCACCCGCGGCGCCGGGTGCGCCGGGTGGTTCACGATCGCCCGCCACGCCCGCTTCAGATCGCCGTGGGTGTCCATCGCCGCTGCCGCAAAGATGACTGCCACGAAACCGCGGAAACTCCGGTTCGGATGCTCCGCCGGCCGGGCGATCTCGAACGGACGGACCGGATCGATCAACCGATCGAAATGTTTCTCGTACATCGAGCGCAGGACGGGCATGCGGCGCAGCTCGAACCGGGCCGGTCCAAGCCCATCCTCATGGTCATCGTCGACGCGAAACTGCCAGAGGGCCTGCCCCTCTTCGGTCAGGGTGAACTCGATGAAACGCCGCGCCATCTTCGGATTCAGCGCGCCGCGCAACATCGAGATCGGATCGGCGTCGATCGTGGTCGCGCCGGGCGGGTCGATGTACCCCACCCGATCACCCCCGCCGGCGTCGAGAATCGCCTGCGACTGGTACCGGCCGAAGAAATCGATGCACACCCCCATCGCGGCGTTGCCCTGGCTGACATCGTTCGGCGGCTTGAGCGCGGTCGCGGAGAAGTACCGCGCGTTCGCGCCGGCTCGTCTCAGAACCTGCCATCCCCGCGCCCAGCCGCGCCGCTGCAGAATCGTGTCGAAGGCGGTGGTGATCGAACCGGACTGGCCCGGGTTGACCAGTGCGATCCAGCCGCGCAGTCGCGGGTGCGTCAACGCCTCCCAGGTGGTCGGCTCGGGCAGATCGAGCGCGCGCAGGGCATCGCGGTTGTAGACGATCCCGAAACCGGCCAGCGCGGTCCCGAACCAGTACCGGTCGGGGTCATAGAGAAGGCCATCCCCGATTTCGTTCGGCCCGTACACCGCATCGAGCCATTCCTCGTCAAAGTCGACCGGCGCGGTGATCGGTTCCTGGCGCCGCTCGCCATCGATGGTGACGGTCACACCGCGCTTGAGGGCGGCGTGCTCATAGCTGCCGCCGCCGAAGACGAGGTCGGCATCGCCGCCGGGATCATGACCGGACTCCAGGGCGGCAGTGAGCTGGGCCTGGAGCATCGCGCGAATCTCGCTCGTGCCGCCGGGCACGCTGTAGATGACGTTCACCCGCTCGCCGTACTCCCGCTCATGCCATTCATTGAAGGCCCGCGAGAACTCGTGGCGAATCTGTTCGTTGTGCGGGGTGATGATGATGAGCCGCTCCGCGCCCGGCGGCGGAGGCGGGGTTGCCGGGCGGAAGATGAACGGCACCGCCAGGAGCGAGAGAAAGGAGACCACCACGATGGTGCGGGACGCGGTCAATACCCGGTATGGTAACCCGCCGGTTCCGGGGGAAGCGGATTGGGGAAGGAAGGGATCGAGGGATGAAGGCATTGAGGGAGGCACGAAGGCACGGAGGGGGAGAAAGTGACGGAGTGACGGAGTGACGGAGGCGCGCGGGGCCAGAGCGTCTCGCGGGCAGTTGCCCTGCCGAACGTGGTGCGTATTCTTCGCGCCCCCCCGGGTGCCCGCTTTCGCGGGGACGACCTATCTGGCCGTCGCTCCGTCGTTGTTCGTCCCTCCACCGCTTACCCTGGCACGGTCCAAGGGTATGACCGGATGGCGCGCGGGCCCTGTTGGTCCACCGGCGTGCGGACCGTTTCGTCGCGCAGCTAGAGGGTCTTCAGCGCCGCCCGGATCTCCTCGACCATCTTGCGGGCCGCCCCTTCGATCCCCTTCATCCACTCTTCATCATTCGGATCGAAGGCGTAGATCACCGAACGGCTGGCGGTGATGACCGCACCGGTGCCGTCTTCGTGAAAGCAGGGCAGGACATCCTTCGCGCCGCCGCCCTGCGCGCCGTAGCCGGGAACCAGAAAGAGCTGGCGGGGCATCGCTTCGCGCAATCGGGCCGCATCCTCCGGCCTGGTCGCGCCGACGACCGCGCCGAGGGCACTGTAGCCACGGTCCCCGATCGACGACTCCCCGAGCTCGCGCACCATCGCGGCCACGGCGTCGGCGACCGTGCCGCCCGAGGCGAGCGCCTGCGCCTGCAGCGCATCGCCACCCGGATTGCTCGTCCGGACCAGCGCGAACGCCCCCCGACCCGGCTTCAGGAAGGGCGTGATCCCGTCGGCCCCGAGGTAGCTGTTGATCGTGATCCAGTCGGCGGTGCCCCGTTCGCCCGCTTCGCCGAAGGCCATGGCGGCGTAGTGCTCCGCGGTCACGCCGATATCGCCGCGCTTGGCGTCGAGGATGACCTCCATCCCGAGCCGCTTCGCCTCCGCGATAATCTCGTTCAGCACCTCCACGCCCCGGCCGTTCTGCCGGTACCGCTCGAAACACGCCGCCTGCGGCTTCACGCAGGGGACGTGTTCGGCCACCGCGCGCAACACGCCGAAACAGAACGCGCGGATGCGTTCGATCGGCTCGGCGTCCGGCGCGACCGCGTTCGGAAGACGATCGAGGACGGGATCGAGTCCGACACAGACCGGAGCCCGGCGGGTATCGATCGCATGCAACAGTCGGTCGGCGGGGTGTGTTGGTTGGGGTGCGGACGACATGGCGGGTGCAGGATACTTGAATTGGGGCAGAGGCATGGAAAGGCACGGAGGTACGAAGGGGAAGTAACGGAGTAACGGAGTGACGGAGTCACGAAGGGGAGGCACGAAGGCACGAAGGGTGCCACGGCCAGAGGGCCGAAGGGAGTCGGCCGTGCGAGATGGAAGATCGATCACCGGATCGAGGCACGACGCCCTTTCGCAGCGACGACGCACCCGCGTTGACTTCGCTACTTCGTCACCCCACCCCTGGATCCCTCGATGCCTTGATCCCTCCTCTTCGTGCCTACGTGCCTCCGTGCCTTACTTCGTCACTTCGTCACTTCGTTACTCCGTCACTCCCCCTTCATGCCCTCCCCCCACTCCCGCCGATAGAATGATCACCGTGGTCTCACCTTCCGCCAAGCACACCCCGGCCCCGGCCGCAACCTCACGCTTCGCCGGCCAGCACATTCATCTGATCGGAATCGGCGGGTGCGGGATGAGCGGGCTGGCGCGGCTGCTCGCCGACCGCGGGGCGCACTGCGCGGGATCCGACCGGGTGCCGAGTGAGCTCACCGCCGCCCTCCAGGAGGCGGGCATCCCCGTCGGACACGACCAGAGCAAGGGCGAGTTGCCGGAGGCGTGCGATCTCATCGTCGCCTCGGCCGCGATCATGCCCGATCATCCGGAACTGCTCGCCGCCCAGGATCGCGGCGTGCCGATCATGAGCTACGCGGAAATGCTCGGCGCGATCCAGGCGGATGCGACCGGCGTGTCCATCGCCGGGACGCACGGCAAGAGCACCACCAGCGCGATGCTCTGCCACGTCCTGATCGAATGCGGCCTCGATCCGAGTTTCATCGTCGGCGCGACCTGCCCGCAGATCGCCTCCGGCCGCATCGGCGGCAGCCGGGCCGGCGCCGCGGTCATTCCCGGCCACGGCCCCTACGCGGGCCGGGCCGGCCTCGTCATTGCCGAGGCATGTGAGTTCAACCGCTCCTTTCACCACCACCGCCCGACCCTCGGCCTGATCAACAACATCGAGGAAGATCATCTCGACATCTACGGGTCGCTCGATCAGATCGTGCGCGCTTTCGCCGAGTTCGCGCGGCTGATCCCCGAAGAGAAAGTCGGCGGGCGCCTCCTCATCGCCCACGAAGGCGCCCACCGGCGTGAAGTCACCACCGGGCTGCGCTGCGGGATCGAGACGTTCGGCTTCAGCCCGGCCGCGGACTACCAGATCGTTGCCGATCAATCGGTCCAGCGCGTCGGGCTGCTGCAGGAGGGGCACTGGCTGACCCAGTGGACCAACCGGATGCCGGGTGAACACAACGCGCAGAACGCCAGCGCCGCCGCGATCATCGCCCACTGGCTCGGCGCCGAGTGGGAGGCGATCGGCGCGGCCCTGGAGTCATTCGCCGGCATCGAGCGACGCATGCAGCGGCTCGGCACGCGAAGCGTCGGCGGCGGTGACGTGGTGGTGTACGACGATTACGGCCATCACCCGACGGAGATTGAAATCACCTTGCGAGCACTGCGGGCGGCGGAAAAACCCGAGCGGTTGATCTGCGTCTTTCAGCCGCACCAGCACAGCCGCACCCGGTTTCTGCTGGAGCAGTTCGCGCAAAGCTTTTCCGAAGCGGATGTCGTCATCGTGCCGCACATCTACTTCGTGCGCGATTCGGAGATCGAAAAACAGCGCATCAGCGC
>SLDM01000424.1 GCA_007125255.1 Phycisphaerales bacterium | reverse complement strand
CTGCGCGTGCCGGGCGAGCGGTCCCCGGGCCGGTCCCAGGGCGTGGACCGTGACGCCCAGGTCGGCGAGCGTGCGCACGTGGGAGAGGTCCGCCTGGTCGCGGTAGGTCGTCACCACCGACACCGGCTGGTCAAGCACCTTGCGCTGGGCCCGGCAGAGGCCGACCAGCGCGGTCGCGGGGCCGCCGCCGCGTGGATCGATGTTCGAGATCACGTGCAGCACGCGGGGGAGGGAGGGGTTGGGTGAGGAGTGCGAACTCATGCGGTTGCCGTCTCATTCTCCACGCCCCGCCGAACCGTCTGCCACCAGAGACCCAGCGTCAACAATGCGAAGAGTCGCTGGCCGTGATCCATCGTACCGGCGAGGTGTTCATCGACCAGCCGTGACAGGGCGGTTGAGTCCGTTTTCACCGGACCGAACGGTTCCCCGGTACAGAGAACCTGACGCATCAGCGTGTGCAGCGTGTGCGATTCATCGCGCAGCCATTCGCCGATCGGGACCGCGAATCCCATCTTCGGCCGGTCGACGAGATGTTCCGGGAGGAACCGGCGGGTGATGTTCCGCAGGAGTCCCTTGCGCCGGCCGTTCGGCGCGAGCTGCCAGGTCGGGGCCGCCAGCGCGGCTCTCGCGAGATCGCGATCGAGAAACGGACAGCGCACCTCCAGGCCGGCCGCCATCGATGCGGTATCGACTTTCATGAGCAGGTCGTCCGGCAGATAGCTCACCAGATCGAACCGCCGCAGGGCCTGCATCGGATCTCCGGTCCGGTCAACGGTCACCGGTGACCGGGCCGGGCCGCCCAGAAGATCGTAGATCTGGTGCTGGGTGAAGAGTGATTCCATGCTGACGATCCCGAGCAGTCGCAGGTCGCGGGCCATCGCGCCGAGCCGCGCGAGTCGATGCTTCCGTGAAGTGGGGTGCGACCCGCGAAGCCAGCGGCGGGGAATCCATTGCAGCAGACGACGGTGGCGGTTGAGCGGACGGGCCGCCATGTGACGCTGGTACCCGAGAAACAATTCGTCGCCTCCATCGCCGGAGAGCGCGACCTTCACGTGCTCCCGTGCCGCGCGGCTGACCTGGTAGGCCGCGAGAATTGAACTGTCGCCGAAGGGCTGTCCGAGCGTCTCGACCAGGTGCCGCAGGTCGGCGGCCGGATCGCCGGTCACGTCCAGCGTCGCGTGGCGGGTGCCGAGATGTTCCGCGACCTCCGCCGCGAGGTGCGATTCATCGTAGCGCGCATCCGGCATGCGCACACAGTAGGTCCGAAGGTCGGGGTGGTGCGCGACGGCAGAGGCGGCGATCAGGGACGAATCGATCCCGCCGCTCAGGAAGCAGCCGAGCGGCACATCCGCATCGAGTCGCCGGGCCACCGCCTGGTCGATGAGTTCGGCGAACTCCCGTTCGGTGTGCGTTTCGCGCGGCGCGCGCGGCATGAGTTCATCGATCCGCTCGGCCATGGTCGGGGGGAGGTTGCGCACGCCGCCGCCCATCCCATGCTCCGCTTCATCTCCCGAACCATCTCCCGAACCATCGCCCGCGCCATCGCCCGCGCCATCATAGATCGTAGCGCCGCGGAAGTTGTAGCCGAGCTGGAGGTAGCGCTCCGTCCAGAGCCGGGTCCGCCGGGGCGGAAAGGGACGGTGCCGGCTTCCCGTTTCCGCCAGGGAACGCGCATCGCTGCAGAACGCCAGCGTGCCTTTCGCGCCGTCGATGGCCCAGCGCAGATAGAGCGGTTTCTCGCCGAACCAGTCGCGGGCCAGCATGAGCGATTGCCGGTGGCGGTCCCAGAGCGCGAAGGCGTACATGCCTTCGAGATGGTCGGTCAGCGCCGCCCCCCATTCGCGGTAACCGTGCAGCAGAACCTCGGTGTCACTGTGACGGCTCGAGAAGACATGACCACCGGATTCAAGTTCGCGGCGCAGCGACCGGTGATTGTAGATGCACCCGTTGAAGACGACCGCAAGCAGCCCTTCCGTGCCATCGCGCCCCCGTTCACTGATCATGGGCTGATCGCCGGTCTCGTGATCGAGGATTGAGAGTCGCCGATGGACCAGGGCGATCTCGACCGTTCGCTCCCGGCCCTCCTCATCGATGTTCGTGCACCGATCACGGAAGCGGCCCCGGCCATCCGGTCCACGCCAGGCGATGCGCGCATCGATTCGCTCGATCCACGCGTCGGGGATCGCCTGACCATCACGTCTGAGAATACCGCCGATTCCGCACATGAATCGGGGACTTTATCAGGTCTGTGCCCGCGGATCAGAGATCGTCCCGATTCCCGGCCTCCGGCGGCAGGGGGCCGGACCGTCCGGCGCCGGCGTCCGGCGCGGGCTGCACTATCGGGCGCAACTGGGCGGGCGGGCTCAAGTCGGCGCGAGACCATTCCGATGACCAAGCGGGACAGTCGGATTCGCCGTCCGTCGGCGGACCGCATGAACGTTTTGTCGGAGGCCGCAGTGGATCTCGCATCGCTCCTGGGATTGCTGTTGGGAATTGCGTGCATTGCGCTGGCGATTCTGCTGGGCGGATCGGCGATGGCGTACCTCAACGTCCCCTCCATGTTCATCGTTATCGGGGGCGCGACCGCCGCCACCTTGACCGCCTATCCCCTCGCCCGATTCTTCCGCATTCCGGTGATCTCGGCCAAGGTCTTCTTTCACAAGGCGGCCAATCCCAACGATCTCATCGGCCAGCTCGTGGAGCTGGCGGAGATCGCCCGCCGTGACGGCATCCTCGCCCTCGAAAACATGACCGAGGAGATGGATGAGCCCTTCCTGGTCAACGGCCTGCGGATGGCGGTGGACGGCACCGATCCGGAGATCATCCAGTCGATCATGGAGACCGAACTGGAGAACACGATCGAACGGCACGAATCCGGCCGCGGCATGCTGGAAGCGATGGGACGATACGCGCCGGCATTCGGCATGATCGGCACGCTCATCGGCCTCGTGGCGATGCTTTCCAACATGGATGACCCCTCCAAGATCGGAGCGGGCATGGCGGCGGCGCTCATTACCACCCTCTACGGATCGCTGCTGGCGAACATCCTGTTCCTGCCCATGTCGGACAAGCTCGCGATCCGGTCGAACGAGGAAGTGCTCAACAAGACCATCATCATCCAGGGCGTGATGTCCATTCAGTCCGGGGACAATCCGCGCAACGTTGAGTCGAAGCTCAAGACCTTCCTGCCCCCGACCCTGCGTCCCGCCGAGGATGATGAGCGAAAGGCGGCTTGAGCCATGGCCAAGAAACGCAAGCGGGAGCAGCCCGGCGTTCCGGCATGGGTCGTCACCTTCGGCGACATGATGGCCCTGCTGCTCGTCTTTTTCATTCTGCTGCAGATGTTCTCGGAACTCAAGCGCGACCACGAGTATCAGCGCGTCATCACCGCGGTCCGCGAGGCGTTCGGTTATTCCGGAGGGATCGGCGTCCTGCCGATCGACGATCCGCCGCTCAAATCGATCGTCGAGACGCTCGAGCATATGGCGCTGAAGAACAACGATGAGTCGAAGATCTCCCAGAACGATGCCCCGGGAATCGACGGGCCGCAGATGCGCGTTCGCAAAGTACGGGACGGGATCGTCTTCACGCTCGGCGGCCCGACGATGTTCGACGAGGCCAGTGCGGAGATCAATCCGAACGTTCGGCATGAGCTGCGGCGGCTGGTCACGCTCCTGGCCGGGCGCAACAACAAGGTGATCATTCGCGGCCATGCCGCCTTGAAGTATCTTCCCGGCGATTCACCCTGGGACGATCTTGACCAGCTCAGCTTCTACCGGGCCCGCAACATCAAGGACGTGCTGCTTGAGATGGGGCTGGATGACCGGGTTTTTCGTCTGGAGGCGGTCGGAACGCGTCAGCCGGTTCGCCCCCGGGCCGTGGATGAAGCGGATCTGCAGGAAAACCGGAGGGTCGAGATTATCCTGACCGAGCAATTGGTCGAAGAACTCAATACGGATTGGCTTGGGACCGATCCCGACCTGGCTCGTGGAGGTTAAGGTCTATGGCCGCTGAGACTGCTGCACCCGATGGCAAGAACAAGCGCAAGATGATGATCATCATCATGGCGATTGTGGTCCTGGAGGCGGCCCTGATTCTGGGGGTGGTCATGCTCTGGGCCGGTCCGGCCAGCGTTGATGCCTCCAGCATGCCGGGCGAGCTCGACGTGGCGGGCGGCGACCGGATCGTGGAGACGCTCGTACTGGATGCCCGGCTGCCCAATAACCGGACCGGCGTGACGTACCTCTACGACACGGAGATCTTCGTCCAGACGCGGGAGCGACACGTCGACCGCGTCCGGCAGGAACTCGATCAGTTCCAGAACGAGATCCGTGCCGAGATCAGTGCGATCTGGCGAACCAGCGAGCCGCACCACTTCCAGGAGCCGCGCCTGGATACGCTGACCCGCAAGGTTAACTCACTGCTGAACCAGCGGTTCGGAGTCGATGACCGGTCCGGCGACCCGATTGTTGAGAAGTGCGTCGTGGTCATGGGAACGGGTTTCCGGGTGGACAGCTGATCGTCGAACCGATCCAAAGCCCAAGTTGAAGTTTTCCGGACCATTGGGCCGATGGCCCACTCAGAGTGCGGAAATGGAGTTCCGCGGAGATGCAGTTGGTCTCAATCGTTCGCGCAACACTTGCGCAGGGAGCCACGGATGGCGGAAGAGCGACCGGAATCCAGCGACGCGAAGGCGCCCGGCGAGAACGCTGACGGCCAGCCGGAAGGCACCGCTGATCAGCCGGAAACGCCCGCCTCCCCCGAAGAGGCGGTGGAGTCCGCCCACCGGGCCGCGGAGACGATTCGCCGTGAGACATCTGATGAAGCTCCGGGCGATGGGGGCACGGCCGATGCACTCACCGGCGATGCCGCCCCGGCGGATGAAGAGCCCGCGAATCAGGCGTCCGCGGCGGAAGCGACCCCGGCCGGTACAGATGCAAACGGCGTGCCCCTGAATCTTCCGGACTTCGCCTCAGCCGATCACGGTGAGGACGGTGAGCACTCCGGCCTCAACATGCTGGATGATATTGATCTGCAGGTCACCATCGAGCTCGGCCGGACACGCATGTACGTGGAAGACGTACTGCGTCTCAACGAGGATTCGGTGGTCG
>SLDM01000428.1 GCA_007125255.1 Phycisphaerales bacterium | reverse complement strand
TTGAGCGCGGAGAGCCGCGGGATCGGTTTCATGCACGATTACAGTTGTTTCGAACGGGTGGTCTTCACCGACGATATCTATCTGACGTGGCTGAAGCGGTACTTTGAATCGGAGGGTCAGCCGTTTCCTCTGGAAGCGCGGGCGGTGACGCTGGGCAGCCTCCGCTTCTGCCCCGAGTGGCTGCCGATTCGGAACACGTTTCAGCCGCCATGGGAACTTGCCCATGACGGGCCGAAGCTGGTCTTCTTTCTCTCCAACGCCAAGAACAATGCCTTCTGGGATGAGTTGCAGCGGACGTTCACGTTTCTCTCCCACTACCCTGAATTGAAAATCGCCGTCAAGCCGCACACGCGCAACATGGATTTCCGTCTGCCCGAGGGGTGCGGCAACATGACGCTCGTCTCACACGTCCCCTCGAGTTCGCTCATCGAGTGGGCGGACGCCGTGATGGTGTGGGGTTCCAGCGTGGCCGTCGAGGCGTTCTGCCGGCGGAAAACGGTGCTTTACCTGCGGTTCCTGCACGCCAACCTCAGCATTTTCGAGCATTTCCAGGCGGGCTGGATCCTGCGCTGCCGGGATGAATTGAAGTACGCCCTGGAGGATCTGATCCGGGATCGAACGATCCGGCCCTATGAGCGGGCCAACGTGGATCGCCTCCTCCGCTGCGTGGTCCAGGGGAGCGTTGACCGACCGGTGCCGGAGCGGTACGTGGAATTCCTCCAGTCGTCCTGTCGCGAGGTCGGGCCGGCGGAGGCGGCTCCGGGCGGGCGCTCGCTCGCCCGGTGACGAGCCGCGAGGATTACGGCTTCGAGTTCGTGCCCGTGCCGGAACGGTCCGCCCCGTTCCGGCCGAAGTGAATGGCCGGCCGGGCATCGTGCAGCCGCTTGCCGCAGATCACCTGGCCGACGTACAGGCGATGGTCGCAGTCAAGCTCGACGTTGCGCACCAGTTCGCATTCCAGCCACGCCATCGCCCGCTCGATGATCGGCGAGCCGCCGGGGGCGCGCTGCGTCGGCAGGCCGACGAACGGATCTTCGGTACGGTCGGGCGGGGTGGCGAACTTGCGGTGGAGGAACCGGTCCTTCTCGTCGATCTGGCACAGCGCGAAACTGCGGCTGTCCCGGATGATCGGCTCGATCGGCATGCCCTTTCGCAGCGCCAGCATCAGCATCGGCGGATCGATGCAGCAGCGCTGGACCCAGCGCACGAGGATGCCGCTGGTCAATCCATCCGACGCGGCGGTCATGATGTACATCCCCGAAGGAATCTGGTCGAGCGCGGTCGCGACGTTTTGCGTGGCATCGTGGGCCATAGGCCGGTTCCCCAATCGGGATGCATCGTGGGCAGCTTGTGGACAACCCGATCCCCACCGTGAGCGTGCACGGACGCCGTGCGATGACCCGAGCGTTCTGGTGGATGGTCCAGAAAAAATTTTCCCCACGGGAGCGAAAAGTCAAAATGCTTTCCTCGCATTGGTTTACGAAACAGCGCTTTTCGTGATATCGGAACATGTTTGGGCAGTCTGGGGGAGAAAGTGGGGCATTTGAATTGCAAAGTGGGGGAGAGTGGGTAGATTATCCTCCAGATCAGGTCGAGGAACCCATGCGTGTTATTTACCGGCGAATACGAACACACGATCGATGCCAAGTTGCGGCTGGCGATCCCGTCGGAGATTCGCTCGCGGCTCGATCCGGAACGCCACGGATCGGCGTTCTACCTGGCCCCCGGTCCGGACGGGGTCATCTGGATCTGGCCGGAGAAGACCTTCGAGGAGATGGCCGGCGCGATGGCGCAGTCGCTCCTGCCGGACGAGAACCTGCTCGACTTCGAACAGTATCTCTTTCCCAATTCGCATCGGGTCGACCTGGACAAGTCAGGACGCATTCGGCTGCCCGAGCGCATGCTCAGGGAAGCGGCAATCGAATCGTCGGTCGTCATCCTCGGGGTGAGGGATCACCTCGAACTGCGCGACCCGGCCCATTGGGCCGAGCAGCGGCGCGAGAAGCTCGCGCGGCAGCACGAGATCATGCTTCGGGCGCGGCAGGCGCTGCAACACACAACTCGATCGAATGGAGTCGAACGAACCGGCGAATGAACTCTTGGCATGAATGACCGAACGGCGCACCTGGGCGCCAGACAACCAGCACACAGTGGTTCAGGGATGATCGCTTCGGCGATTGGGTAGACCGGGCAGGGACGCCCGGCGGCATGGTGCGAATCGGGAAGAGGTGGGTCAGGGACGACTTTCCTTTATCCCCTTCGCGAGGGTGAACCGTTCAGTTCGGTTCACTGCAGTGTCGAGCCCACCACGGAAACCCTTCGCGGGATCAGGGACGATCCCGCCCGGCCTCTCCACGTCGCGGCACGGAACAGCCCTCAGGCGTGGGGAAACAGGAGTGGTCTCAGGTCGACGGGCCTCAACCACGGATCTTCGTCTCCGATTGCTGACGCAATCGGAGACACTTCCCGAAGCAGTGATCGAGATCGCTCAGGAACATTCAGTCAGTCGAGTCTGCCTCTTCCCGCTCGCGGCGCGCCCACCACGCACCGTGAGCATTTTTTGTGTAGAGGCACGACTCGCGGGGAGTGACGACTTGGGGGGAGTGACGAAGTGACGGAGTAACGGAGTGACGAAGTGGGGCGCGGGGAGACGGATGCGCTCGGTCAGCGAGGCGGCTTCTGTGCGCGGGTGGCGTGCTGCGTGAAGGAGACTCTCTGGACGTGTTCTCTGCGATGGCGGCTCACGGCGCGACCCCCTGGATTCCCGCTTCCGCGGGAATGGCGGGTACGGGCGCTACCGAAACGCTCACCCACTTCGTCACTCAGTCACTTCGTCACTACCCTTGGTGCTGCTCTGCTACGTCGTCTCACCCCCGGCGGCGGGACGGATCTTTCCCGCGATGTCGGGCTTATCCGCGGCGATCTGGTCGGCGACTTCACGCCGGTGCACATCGATCTCGCGCGGAAACGAGAACGCCAGCCGGACGCGATCGCCCTTGATCGACGCCACCCGGATCACTCCATGCGGGTTGGCCGGATCTCCGATGACGACCTCTTCCCCCTCGCGACGTGTAATGACAAGCATCTCAGGACCTCCTGCCTCTCAAAGCGAGCGCGTGCGTGCGCGCTGAAACCCACCAGCGGACAGAGTACACAATCGGATCGAATTCGGCCAAATCAATTTCTCCAGAATTCCTCCCCGGTCCTCGGGACGCCGATTCGGGCCTCGGGATGGGACCGGTCGGATGGGGCGGAAGGGGGCTGGTCTCGCCCCGGACGGGGATTCGGGCCGGAAAGCCCCGCGTTACTTCTCTTCGGCAGCCTCTCTGCGGCCTCTCTGCGGCCTCTCGGCGACCTCTCTGTGAACTCTTCTTCAGGGGGGGGCTCAATTTACCGCCTCGACGGACTGCACGCCGGGAATGTGCTCCTTCAGATTCCGTTCGATTCCCGACTGGAGCGTCATGGTGCTGGAGGGACACCCGACACACGCTCCGTGAAACCGAACGGAGACCACGCCGTCGTCGGTCACATCGACCAGCTCCAGGTCACCCCCGTCCGACTGGACCGCCGGGCGGATCAGGTTGAGGACGTACTCCACCTGCTCGCGCAGCGTGGTCTGGTCACCGCTCGACCGACCGGTCATCGGCGGCGACTGCCCCATCTTCGCCTCTCCCTCCGCCTCTCCATCGGGCGTTCCTGCTCTTCCGTCGGATTCCATCGTCATGCCTGCGATTCCTTCTGGTGAACTTTCACTATCGTAGGTTCCGGTCCCGGTTTCGACCACACGCGGTTGGGATGTGGGAGCGCTTTTGCCGGTTTCGGTGGCCCGGCGCGCCTTTCCTCCGGAACTCACCGCTAGAACGGATGGCCAGAACAGATCGCCGGAGCTCTTCACGGAGTCCTCGGCCCGATCCCTCTCCAAAGCCATCGCCCCTCATCGCGCCACCCATCGCCCCCTATCGCCGGATTAATCGCCGGTTTGCCAGTTGGCGGATCGATTTTTTGAAGTATGCTGTCTGAGACTCATTGGCTTCGATACGTCGCCGTGACGATCGGACGTCCAATCGTATGTCAAGGCACCGTGCACCGGTGAAGTGGGTGTGAGGACCGGTCTGGCCGCTTGCCTGGCGACAGGCATATCCGGTCGGACCTTTACGTGGGAGGACGTCAGCGTGAAAGGGAGCGAGAGTTTTCGGGATTGGTGGCGCGTGCGGGGCCGACGAGATGGTGCGACGCGGAACTGGGTTCTCGCGATCACCTGCTGCTACTGGACGGCGCTCTCGCTGCACGCCGGACCGTGCGTCAAATTCGATGCCGTGGAGTGGGCGACCGAATTCGGCACAAGCAGCGATGATTTCGTCCGGGATGCGGCGGTCGATCAGCACGGCAACCTTTACGCCGTGGGCTGGACGCACGGCGTCATGCACGGTCAGAATCCGCCCAACGGACCGAACGATTCGTTCATCATGAAGTTTTCTCAGGCCGGGGTGCTTCAGTGGGTGAGGCAGTTCGGCACGACCGCCGCCGATCGCATCATCGGCGTGGCGGTGGATCACAGCGGGGACATCTTCGTCTCGGGGATCACCTTCGCGGCGATGCCCGAACAGGAGTTCTTCGGCGGACTTTCCGACGCCTATCTCGCTCGATTCTCACCCGACGGTGACAAACTCTGGCTCAAACAGTTCGGCACGAACGCGACTGACCAGGGCTACCGGGTGGCGGTTGATTCCCGCGGCAACGTGCTCGTTTCGGGGACCACCTGGGGACAGTTTCCCGGTGAGACGAAGTACGGCCCGATCGATACCTTTCTCGCGAAGTTCACCAACAACGGCGAGAAGATCTGGATTCGTCAGTTCGGCACCGCCGGGGGTGATTCCGGTCCGGGACTTGCTATCGATGCCGATGACCACATCTACGTGGGGGGATACACCACCGACGATTTTGCCGGCCAGGAGGGACCTCCCGGCGTGAACGCCTTTCTCGCCCGGTTCCTTCCCGACGGAACCAAACGCTGGGTGCGACAGTTAGGCTCCGGTGAAAATACCATCGGGGCGTATGTCGCCGTCGATGGCCTCGGCGGCGTTTACCTCACCGGCAACACCAGGGGATCACTCCCGGGCGAGGTCGGCGCAGGCG
>SLDM01000544.1 GCA_007125255.1 Phycisphaerales bacterium | reverse complement strand
GGTGGTGGTATGGATGCGGGCGTCGAGGCGGCGCGCGAGCGTCTGCGCCTTCTCGGCGTGAGTCCCGTGTTCATTGATGAACTGGAGACGACGCGTGAAGTGCGCGATCATATTGCGATCCGCGCCACGATGGGCGGAGTTGTCACGCAGCGGTTCGTCCGTGAAGGCGAATATGTCAACACCGGTGACTCGCTTTTTGCCGTCGCGGATCTCTCGCATCTGTGGGTGAACCTGAGCGTCTTTGAATCTGATTTGCACTGGCTCTTCGAAGGCCAGCCGGTGGAGTTCACAACGCAATCAGTGCCTGGCCGTACGTTTGAAGGAACGGTCGCGTTCATTGATCCGGTGCTGGATGATCGCACGCGCTCGGTGCGCGTGCGCGTTGATCTGCCGAACGAAGGGGGGCGGCTGAAGCCGGGGATGTTTGTCAAGGGAACGGTGCGGTCGGCGGTGGATGAGGAGGGCCAGGTGCGAAGGCACGAAGGCGAGGAGGCAGGCCAACCGCTGACGATACCCGCAAGTGCGCCGCTGATCACCGGTCGCCGCGCGGTCGTGTACGTCAAACTGCGCGATACCGAGCGCCCGACCTTTGAAGCGCGCGATCTCCTGCTTGGGCCGCGCGTCGGAGAAAACTACCTCGTCTTTGAGGGGGTTGAGGAGGGTGAACTTGTCGTCGTCAATGGCCAGTTCCGAATTGACAGCGAACTGCAGATTCGCGGCCGGCCGAGCATGATGCAGCCGGCGGAGGAGACAGTGGAACCGGAACCGATTGTTGCCGGTGATCACCCGGCACTGGCGATCCACCCTGAAGACGTACCGGATGCGTTCGCAGCGCAATTGACGGAGGTACTGGATGACTATCTCGCCGTGATGGGTGCGTTGTCACGAGATGACGCTGATGCGAGCGCCCTTTTCACCCACGAAATGCATGAGCGGCTTTACGACGTGGATCCTGATCTTCTTGATGAAAGGGCACGCCAGGCGTGGGATCAACTCGATCGCGAGTTTCATCGCGTGCTGCACGACATGCTTGAGACCGATGACATCGAAACGCTGCGGGAGAAGCTCGAACCGCTGACCGAGTTCACCGCCCTCATGGTGTCCCAGTTTATCGGCGATCGCGCGGGCACGGTCTACCGCGCGCACTGCCCGATGGTCGATGATTTCCGCGGCGCGGACTGGCTCCAACGCGACTCCTCGATCACGAATCCGTACTTCGGCTCTCAGATGTTTCGCTGTGGCGAGATCGTCGGTGAAGTGAAGATGGAGCGGCATGAAGACATGGAGACAGAAAGGCATGGGGAACGAAACGATGTTGATGAGGATCGTGCCCCAGAAATCGAGTTTGATGACGACTTTCGCAGATCAGCGAATGAAGCACTGCTCGTCTTCGATGAGATTGCCGGCGCGATTGAGCATGAGCACGAAGATCATGCACGGCAGGCGGTCCGTCAGATGCAGGATGCTCTGTTCGCGCTCGACTTCGGGTCGCTCGATGATGCGGCGATACAGGCGTGGCTGCGGGCGGATGTCGAGATCATGGAGGCGTTACGGGCGATCCTCGAAGCCGAATCTCTCGATGCGCGGCGCGATCACCTGCCGCAACTGCGCGAAGGTGTTCGGCATGCCCGTGAGTTGATCGCTGCTGAAGGAGGTGACACGTGAACGAACGTGCTTCCATCCTCGACCGAATCATCCGGTTCTGTCTCGAACAGAAACTGATCGTCGTGATCGTGGTTCTGCTGACGATGGGCTGGGGTATTGCCGTCGCGCCGTTTGACTGGGACATGCCCGAAGCGCTCGACTGGCTGCCGCGCAATCCCGTACCGGTCGATGCGATACCCAATACGGGCGAGAACCAGCAGATCGTCTTCACGAGTTGGTCGGGTCGCTCACCGCAGGATATAGACGATCAGGTGACCTATCCGCTCACCGTCGCGCTGCTCGGCGTGCCCGGTGTCAAGGAGGTCCGAAGCATCTCCATGTTCGGCTTCTCGTCGATCTTCGTGATTTTCGATGAATCGGTCGAGTTCTACTGGTCGCGTGCGCGGCTGATCGAGAAGCTCGGCTCGCTCCCCACCGGTACCCTGCCCGCCGGCGCGCAACCCTCGCTCGGTCCCGATGCGACGGGACTTGGGCAGATCTTCTGGTACACGCTCGAAGGCCGTGACCCCGATGGTAAACCGATCGGCGGGTGGGACCTGCATGAGCTGCGCACCATCCAGGACTGGTTCGTGCGCTACGGGCTGGCGTCGGCGGAAGGTATCGCGGAAGTCGCCAGTGTCGGCGGGTTCGTGCAGGAATACCAGATCGATGTCGATCCCGAAGCGATGCGGGCCTACGGCGTCTCGATCATGGATGTCAGCAAGGCCGTGCGCGAAGGCAACCTTGACATCGGCGCCCGCGTGACCGAGATCAACCGGGTCGAGTACATCGTCCGCGGGGTGGGGTTCGTGAAGGAACTGGCGGACCTTGAGCAGATCGTCCTCTCCACCGGCGAGGATCACGTGCCGATCCTGTTGCGCGACGTCGCGACGGTTTCCCTCGGCCCGGCCCAGCGGCGCGGCGCGATCACGCTCGGCGGGGCGGAAGCGGTCGGTGGCGTCGTCACGGTGCGCGAAGGGTACAACCCGCTGCAGGCGATCCACAACGTCAAGGATCAGATCGACGAGGTCAGCCCCGGCCTGCCCTCCCGCGCGGTGATCGATTGGGACCAAGCCACCGCTGATGAGGTCACCCGATTCGCGAGCTCGCATGACTTTGATGCATTCATCGGGGGGACATTGAACCATGAGGCATGGAGTGACTTCCTGCAGGATACTTCGAGAGATCAATGGCCCGACTGGATCACCCGGAGCACCGTCACGATCGTTCCCTTCTATGACCGTACGGAGCTGATCTACGCCACACTCGCCACGCTGAACGATGCCCTGGTGCAGCAGGTGCTCGTGACGATCCTCGTCGTCATCATCATGCTCCTCCATCTGCGCACCGCCGGCTCGATCAGCTTCATGCTGCCGATGGCGGTGCTCATGTGCTTCATCGGCATGAAGCTCTTCGGCGTCGATGCCAACGTCGTCGCACTGGCGGGCATCGCCATCGCCATCGGAACCATCGTCGACATGGGCCTCATCATGTCGGAGAACATTCTCAGGCATCTTGACGAGGCCGATCCGGATGAGCCGCGTCTGGAAGTCGTCTATCGCGGCGCCATCGAAGTCGGCTCGGCGGTGCTCACCGCCATCATGACGACGGTCGTGAGCTTTCTGCCCGTCTTTGCGCTGACCGGACCGGAAGGCAGGATGTTCACGCCGCTGGCGTATACCAAGACGTTCGTGCTCATCGCATCGGTCATCACCGCAATTACCGTCATTCCCGCGATCGTCCATCTCATCATCGCCCGCAAACCCCCACGCCGCTCGCAGCTGCGCACCCTGTTCCTGTCAGGACTCGTCCTCGTCGGCGCCGCCTGCGCGATCGCCTCCATCCGTATGGGCTGGAGTCTGCTCCTGCCCGTCGCCATTGCGGCGATCGTGATCGCGCTGTTTCAGTTGCTGCGCGAGCGGATACCGACATTCATTCACACTGCAGCGCGCTGGATCATCAACGCGGTCATCGCCGTGTTCGTCGCGTATGTGCTGGCCGTCGTCTGGGAGCCGCTCGGCGCGAACCCCGGTACGATGCGCAACTTCATCTTCGTCGCGGTGCTCATTGGCAGTGTGCTCGCGATATTCGTCATCTTCATGCTGCTCTATCCCTCGATTCTGCGGGCGCTGCTGAAGGTCAAACTGCTCTTTCTCGCCGTCCCCGCATTCATGGTCATCGCCGGCATGACCGTCTGGCTCGGTTTCGGAAACGTCTTTTCCTTCGTGCCGCGTACTGCCGAGATGTTCGGAATGGAGCGGGAAAGGGTCACAACCTCGAAACTGTGGGGCACGCTCTATCACGCCTTCCCCGGCCTCGACCGCGAGTTCCTGCCGCGCTTTGATGAAGGATCGTTCCTGTGGATGCCCACGCTGTCGTACCACGGTTCAATCGGTGAGGCGCTCGACATCCTGAAGCATCAGGACCTCGCCATCGAAAATGTACCGGAAGTGACCGAAGTGCTCGGCAAGATCGGCCGGGCAGAGACCGCCCTCGACCCCGCGCCCATCGGCATGATCGAGTCGTTCGTCAACTACCGGTCAGAATATAAAACCGACGATGCCGGCCGGCGCGTCAACTTCGCCTATGACTCTGAGCGAAGCAGCTTCGTCGATGAGCATGGCGAACTGCTGCCGGCCCACGAGGAATTCCCCGAGCTTGTCGCCGATCCGGATGCGCTCGTTCCCGACCCCGATGGCCGGCCGTACCGGCAATGGCGCGAGCACATCCGTGAACCGCGGGACATCTGGGATGAAATGATCGATGCCGCCCGGCTCACCGGCGTGACCGGCGCATCCATGTACGGCCCGATTGAGATTCGTCAGGTCATGATCCAGTCCGGCATGCGGGCCACGATGGGTCTCAAGCTCCGCGGTCCCGATCTGGCAACCCTCGATCGAATGGCCGTCACCATCGAACGTGCATTGCGCAATGCGCCGGGCGTCAATCCCGATACCGTCAATGCCGACCGTGTCGTCGGCAAGCCGTATCTCGAGATCGAGATCGACCGTGAGCGCATCGCCCGCTACGGGCTGAGTATCGCCGATGTGCAGGAGGTGATCAGCGTCGCAGTGGGCGGGATGACGCTCACTACCACCGTCGAAGGCCGCGAACGCTATCCGGTGCGGGTGCGCTATCCGCGCGAACTGCGCGATGACATTGATCAGCTCGAACAGATTCTCGTGCCGGGGATGAACGGCGCCCAGGTGCCGCTGCGCGAGCTGGCTGAGATCCGCTACCAGCGCGGACCGCAGGCGATCAAAAGCGAGGACACCTTTCTCGTTTCGTATATCACCTTCAGCGGCCAGCGCGGCATGGCGGAGGTCGAAGTCGTCCAACTGGCCCGCGATCACCTTCAGCGCATGATCGATGATGGCGAGTTGGCGCTGCCCGCCGGCGTGAGCTACACCTTCGCCGGCACCTATGAGCAGCAGCAACGCTTCATAGCCACACTGCGCGTCGTTCTGCCGGTGTCGCTGGCGATCATCTTTCTGATTCTTTATCTCCAGTTCCGTTC
>SLDM01000470.1 GCA_007125255.1 Phycisphaerales bacterium | reverse complement strand
GACCGGCGCGCGAGAGCGCAACGGGACGCGGTGGCTCGGGAAGCGGCACGGCTCATAGAGACCGGCAGTGTCGAGTCGATCGGGGCAGCGCTGCGCCAGGCCGCGGAACGGCTCAAGTATCCGGCCGACCGGCCGCTGCCCGGTCACGGCCGGGTGCGCAAGCACGCGCAGATGATGGCCATGCAGGAGTTGGGCGATGATGGCTACCGGGCGTACACCCGCGGCGTGCTGAGGATCGCGGAGGAAGTCATGACCGCCCTGGAGACGGCGTTTCCCGATCTTCGCGCCCATCTCGTCGGGCGGGCGGCCGATGCGAAGGTTGATGCGGGTGTGACGCTCTACATCCGCGCGAGTACGGAGGAGTCCACCGGCGTGATGGCGGAGTTGCTCGTCGAGTTCGGCTACGAGGAGCCGACGTTCGACACCGCGGAGACGGCTTTCGGCCGCTTCTCGCGGCTCAAGTTTGAAGACGATGGCCAACCGGTCGTCATTACCCGCTGCCCGCCGGACGCCCGCGTGCCGATGGATGTGGATCTTTTTTCAAAGCAGAAGCTGCGCGCCGCGGATCTGGACGGCGTGCGCCGATTGATCGCGGATCGCGCCGAGACTTCGGATGAAGCCGGTGAGTTCCTCTGACGGACGGCCGCAGGTGAAGAAGGCAACGCGGCGGACGCCCGATCGATGTGGGCATCCGCCGCGTGAGCGCGTCGCAGGATGAGCTTTGAATCACTCCTCGGACGGGCAGGGTCCCCAGTTCTCGAGCAGCAATAGCAGGTCGAACACATTGACCTCATCGTCATCGTTGAGATCAGCCGGGCAGCCGGGGCAGGAACCCCACTCTTCCAGCAGCGCCAGCAGGTCGAACACGTTGACCACGCCGTCTCCGTTCAGATCACCGGAGCACGTTTCGATGTTCGCGCAGGCGTGTTGACACGCAACCTGGCTTTCAAAGTTATTGGCGTTGCCCAGGCACCCGCCGTAGGTGAACTCCAGGCACTCCCCGATGATGGGGTCGAAGTACCAGCGTGGGATGGCGGCCAGGCAGGGGCCGGAATCCGGCGGCAGATGGCACATCGGGGTTATCCCCCCGCAGGCACGCTCGCACGCTTCGTGAGTGACGTAGTTGTTCGCGTTCCCGCCGCATCCACCATAGATGAACTGCTTGCACTCGCCGGTGTCAGGGTCGTGATACCACCGCAGGATCACGGCCAGACACGGGCCGGTCTCGGGCGGCAACGCGCAGGCGGAGGGTGCTCCCGAGAGGGCTCCCGTCTGATCCGGTGCGGCACCGGCCTCCGTCTGGATCATGGTCAGGAGCGACACCAACACGGCAGAGATCAAGGTGACCGCCAGTGCCCTGGCGCACAGTTGCTTCGTCTTTTCAAACATGTTGTGGTCTTCCCCGACAATCTGGTGATCGGCTGGTGAAGCCGCATCGATGCTGGCCGCATCACTGCCCCACGCAGCAAAAAGCCTCGGCCAGCAGGTACCACCACAGGATATCTGCGAGAGTCGATATGTCAAGATCGCCGTTCGAGTTCAAGCTCAGATCGATTCCGTGCGGAAGTGGATGGAACTACTTCTGAGGCGAAATCAGGGCAGTCACGGCGGAATCGGGCCAAACCGAATCAAGATTGTTCCTCCGCCCAGGCCCGGCGAAGGACGCGCTGCCAGTTCCCGTGCCGAAAGCCCGCAACGTCGCCATCCGACCAGCCGCGGCCGCGCAGCGCATCGGCGAGCCGGTGGAGGTGCCGGGGATGGTCGAGCTCAACCGGCAGGCGCGAAGGCGGAAAGCCGCCGTCCATATCCGAGCCCAGCACCACACCGCGCCGGTGACCCATGATGTCGCAGACGTGTTCGATGTGCGCCACGCAGTCGTCGATCGTCGCGCGATCCTTCCGCGTCAGAAACACGCTGAAGAGGTTGAGACCGACCACGCCGTCCCGCGCGGCGATGGCGCGAATCTGCTCATCGGTGAGATGCCGCTGGCGATCGGGCAGCAGCAGGCGGCAGTTGGAATGGGTCGCGACGATCGGGCCGTCGGTCGTCTCCAGCAGATCGGCGAAGGCGGCATCCGCGAGGTGGGAGACATCGTGAACGATGCCGAAGCGGTCGAGTTCACCGACGAGTTCGCGCCCTTCACCCGTCAGCGGCCCGTGCCGCTCGTTGCCGCCCGCGTAGCGCGTGCCGAGCGCCCAGGTCAGGCCGACCAGCCGCACGCCGCGTTCGTGCCACCAGCCGACATCCTCCGGCGAGCGGATCGGGTCGGCCCCTTCCATGAGCAGGACGACCCCCGGTGCAGGGTCGGGCCGTTCGAACTCGGCGGCCGAGTCGATCAGCCGGATCTCCCCCTGATCGGCGAGCTGGTAGTAGAGATCGAGCTGACGCTTTCCGGTGGCGAAGGCCGCCTCGCGGTCAGCCGAATCGGGGTACCCCCATGGCGAATCGGCTGCTTCGGGTTCGGTGTAGATCGTGCCGAAGGCGATCGTCACGCCCGCTTCGCGAAGTTCCGGCAGCGAAATGCAGCCGTCGGCCGGATCGGCGTGGGGCCGGGTCAGATCGTGGCCGCTGACGCCGAGATAGGCGAGATCGAGATGACCGTCGATCCAGTCCCGGCTCCGGCTCCCGTTCCGGCCCTCGTTCTGGCCCTCGTTCCGGCCGGCTGCGGTGTGGTGTCGAGACATGGTCGGGGAAATCGTAGCGGAAAGAGTCGCCAAAGGCGGGCGGCTTCCGCGACGGCGCTCATCCGGAGTGGAGATGAGGACCGACCCCGGCGAAAAGTGGCCTCCCGCGTTGCCCGCCGCCGGGCGGCTGAGTACCGTAAGCGACATGCCGGCAGACACATCGCAGCCCGTTCTGGCACCGCCGGTAAGGGCCGGGGGAGCCGATCGCCTCTCGCCCGCCGGTCGGCGTTTGATCGCGCTGGCCATCCTGGCGGTGACCTCGGCGGTGCTGTCGGTCGCCCTCCTGGTCTCGCCGGCCGAGGCGGGACTGGGGACGCACCGGCAACTCAACCTGCCCGAATGCGGCTGGATTACCGTCGCGGACCTGCCGTGCTTTACCTGTGGGATGACGACCTCGTTCGCCCACGCCGTTCGTGGTAATCTACTGGCATCGATGCTGGCCCAGCCGGCGGGGTTCCTCCTGGCGCTGCTGACGGCGATGGCCCTTCTGCTGAGTCTCCACGTCGCCGTGACCGGTTCGAATCTCGGGGGATTTCTCCTGCGGCTCTGGTCGCCGCGTCTGCTCTGGGTGACCGGTCTGGTGGTTCTCGCGGGGTGGGTGTTCAAGGTCGTCATGTACAAGGAGTGGTTCGGATGATGGGACGTTTGCTCTTGTTGACCGCTTTCGCCGGTGTGATGGCGCTGCAGGGCGGCTGCGGCGTGGCCCAGCTCGTCGGCGGTATGGCCCAGAACTATGAATACGAGAAGCGGGTGCAGCGTTTTGCGCAGTACGACGACCTCGAGGGCCGCAGTGTTGCCGTCGTCGTCGACGCGGACATGGCCACGCTCTACGAACATCCGAACGTCGTGACGGCGGTGCTCAACGGCGTCTCCGGCCGGCTGCAGCGCGATGTCGCGGACGTGCGCGTTCTGGATCCGAACTGGGTGCTCAACTGGCAGTACCGCACGCCGCAGTGGAACGCCCTGCCCTACGGCGAGATCGCCGAAAAGTTGAACGTGGAGCGCGTCGTCTATATCGAGCTCTACGAGTACCGGCTGCACCCGCCCGGCAACCGCTGGGAGTGGGAAGGCATCTGCGCGGGGAACGTCGGTATCATCGAGCGCGGCAGCATTCTGTCCGACAGCTTCGTGGATCAGTTCAACGTGGTCGGGCGTTTTCCCGGGCGGCGCGGCGTCAGCCGGGAAGACGCGGAAGCCGGCGCGATCGCCACCGGCGTGATGCACGAGTTCATCCAGCAGACGGCCTGGCTCTTCCATGAGCACGAGGCCCCGAAGTATCCCGACCGTTTTCGCGGTCGATGAAGATTGCACCTGACGCCTGAGGCGAGGATCTGATCCGTGATGCGTTACCTGACCCTGCTCGTATTGGCCGGATCTCTGCTGGCGGCGATCGCTTTGACCGGATGCAACATCGTCGGTCCCGTCGCGGCCGTGGTGGCCGGTCCGGGTGAGATTGAGGCGGAGTACCGTCTCGAGGATCGGCCGACGGTCGTTTTCGTCGATGACCGCCGGAACAAGGTCAACCCGGTCGCGCTGCGTCGCGTGATCGCGGATCGCGTGACCGAAGATCTCATGCGCCGCAACCTGGTTTCGCAGATGATCAGTCCGAACGACGCGATGAGCTACGCCGCGGCCCACGACTCGGCGAAAGACATCATGCCGATCGAAGTGGTCGGGCGGGCGGTCGGCGCGGAGCAGGTCATCTTCATCGAAATGCTCGAGTTCGCCGATCAGACGGCAGACCAGCGGTCGCGCGGTGTCGCGTCCTTCCAGGTGCGCGTGATCGACGTCGCGAATCGCCAGCGCCTCTTTCCCGCCGGGGGCGGAAACGGGGGCCCGTCGAGTGGTTCCGCCCGCGTCCTGCAGGCCAACACGCTTGACTTGAGCCCCGACATGTACCAGAGCCGCGCGATGCGCAGCCAGGTGCGCGAAATGCTCGCCCACGAAGTCGGCGACCGGACGGCGAAGCTCTTCTACAAACACGAAGCCCGTGATCTCGGCGGTCGACTGGAGCCGAGGTAACGCCGCGTGCGGATTCTGCACCTGATCGGACCCGGTTCGCCCGGCGGCGGCGCGGCCACGCTTCACCTTCTCGAAGAAGTCACCTCGCGCCTGCGCTCGGCCCGGCACGATGTGCTGATCCTCGGCCACCGTCACCATCGTGAACTCGCCGAACGCTGCGGGGTGCGCACGATCGGTGAGTTGAGTTCGCCGCAGTTTTTCCCCCGGAGCGGGCGCCGCGCCTTGCGCACGCTTCTGCACGTCCGGGCCGCGTCGGGGATCCACTACGATCTCATCCATACCTGGACCGCGCGGGCCACGCTCCTCGCGGCGGTGACGGCGCCGGAAACCAGGCGCCTGGCCACGCTCTTTGTCGGTCCGGTCAGCAACTTTGAAACGCGCCTCCTGACCGCGGCGCTGGAAAAGCATCCGGCCCCGATCCTGAACCCCGTGCCCGCCGTGCAGCATGAGTATCACTCGCTCGG
>SLDM01000499.1 GCA_007125255.1 Phycisphaerales bacterium | reverse complement strand
CCGCGGCGAGGGTCGCCCGGTCCTCCGTCGTCAGGTTCTGCTGACTGGTGATGATGCCACTGAAGAGCTCTTCCAGTTGATAGGCCCGGGGCGCCGCTTCCGTCCGGAGCAGGTAGTTGGCGCGGTTCCAGTCCTCCGCGGCCCGCAGTGAGAACATCTGCTCCCAGAGCGGCGCGAACTCCTTGCGCAACGCTGCATACTCTTCCATCTGCGCACTCTGCGAATCGGTCAGCAGATCGTTTTCACTCAGAATCGCGTCAAACGCCCGCTGGTTGGCATTCCAGAGGCCGGCGAAGCCTTCTCGAAACTGATCATCGCCGGTGATGAGGAATGCTCGGATATTCGCCAGACCCATGGCAAAGGATCCCCGCGCATCGGCAAGATGGCCGAGCAGGCGTTTCCGCTCCGGTGTCGCTTCCAGCTCAGACTCTTCGTCGATCATCGCGGTGATGGCCTGGTGCATGCGAGCGCCACGCGGTGCCGCCTCCTCGATCAGCACCTGCATGGCCGGCACGTTCTCCTGGCGAAGCGCGATTTCCTCGATCCGATCCTGCACTTCACGCAACTCAACCAGGGTTCGGCGCGCCTCCTCCAGCCGGCGGATGTTCTCCGGATCATTCCAGTCCGCAGAGAAATCCTGAAGCTCTTCAACCGTCGCATTGAGTCGTGACCACGCATTCGTTCGCGTCTGACGCATGGTCTGAGCGATGGAGGGATCCTCACCGCCTACCAGGACGTACCCGCGCAGGGCGGCAAGTGAGCGCAACGTCTCCTCGTTTACCTCCTGGGCCGCCAGCATCGTGGGGAAGCGACGGTCTGTGACCTGATCGGTCAGTCGATTGACCGTTGCCATGTTCAGGGACACGACCACGGCGCTGATGACCATCAGCGCGATCACCGAGGCAAAGCCGAGCCCCAGTTTCTTGCCAAGTGAAAACTTCATGAGATTGATCCTTCGTTCGTAACAGACGTTTGCTATGTCTCAGGGTGAGAGTTCAGAACCGGTATTCCGCCCCGGCGTAAAGGAAGCCAGTGGAACGCGAGGGTCCGCTTTCCTTGATGAAGCTTCCGGGGAAGAAGTGGCTGTAGCCGAGCATGAGCGAGGTATGACGGTCGAGCTGATACCGGAGCAGCAGATCGATTTCACTGCCGACTTCCCGCGCATCGCCGGCGCTGCCGGGTCGGCTGAGACCGCCGCCCACGTTGTAGAGCCCGTCATCGGTGCTCGCCCGCCAGAAGAAGTGCCCGTGCAGGTCAACCGTCAGCTTGTCCAGCGGTTCAAAGGTGATGCCGGTGCTGAGCGCGAGGATGTTCTGCCGTCCGATCGCATCGAGCCATCCGAGGTAGGCGTGGCCGAGCGGAAAGAGCTGGTTGAAGGTCTGTACGTTCCCACCGGGCGAACGGTCGCCGCTGGCGTAGTCAAAGCCGACGAAGACGCGCGGCGTGCTCCATGAATCAGAAAAGCGGTATCCGAGTTGCGTTGCCACGAAGTAGGCCGAGATGTCGCCCTCGCCGACGTCGCCGAACTGGTAGGCCGCTTCCAGATCGTAGTCAAAGCCGGTCTGGCCGAAGCGGCCATGGATCCGTGACCCGATGGTGTAGCGGCGCTCTCGTCCCGCGGTTTCATTGAAGCTGACCGGTCCCGCGCGGTGCAGCCCCAGCCAGTACACCTCCAGCGAGGCGTCGATCGGTTGGAGCGGGCCGGATGCATGGACTCCGAAGAAGTGCGAGTCCGAGTCACGCTTGTTGAAGCGGTACTTGCGGATATCGACCGGCTGGGTCCAGAAGCCGTGAACGGTCCAATCGTTCAGTTCGAGAATGCCGGAGAATCCCTCGAACGTGCGGCGGGTATTGGCCCAGTCGAGCGGGCTGACCAGACGCTGCCGGCCAAAGAGCAACTCCTGGCGACCGGCACGGAAGGTGAAGCTCGTCTCCGGGCCGGCAGGAAGACGAAGGTCGACAAAGGCGTTCTGAAGATCGAGAACATCGACATCGAGCGTGCGGCGCCCGCCGACCAGCTTTCGATTGGTCGACCCCGCACTCTTGCCTTCCACAAAGAAGCGCACATTTTCACCGATGTGCAGATCCGCATGCAGGAACACGCGGCCGAGCAGGAAGGTATCGTTGTGCCGCGCCTCCGGGGGAGCCCCGAAGTTGAAGTTCCGCCAGCTCTCCAGCCGGGTCCGCGCGCTGCCGCCGAGGCTGAGCCAGATCGATTCATCCCCCGTCAGCGGGATGTACTTGATCGGATCCCACAGATCCTGCCGCTGCTCGGGGGTCATCCGAGAGAGAACCGACCAGTCCTCGTTGAACCGGAGCGGCTGGAAGGACGGACGGTCAACGGATTCCTCTGCTGCCGCCGCACTGCAGGAGAAGATCATCGAGACGATGAAGACGATCATAAGAATGGCAAAGTCATGTCTACTCATAGCTTGGGTTCCCACTGCCCACAATTGCTGACGGGGCCTGAAGATGATCTTGTTGCTTTCAGGAGGTTCGCATGTCGCGTCCTGTACTCCGTTCATGGTCCCTTCGCCGGGCCCACCGCTCATCGACCATGCGGTAGGATCAGATCAGGACAAATGCCCGCCGCATCACTCGCGGCGATTCCTCGTTGCATTTGATGAGGTTCCCGGGCACTGCCGCCACACTGGATCAGCAAGATTTTTTGTCGTGCGTCGATCAGGGGGACGGGGGGAGCCGCGCCGGGTACGTTCAACCGGTGCATGGACGATCTCCTTCACGGTCGCCCGGGAGCTCTGCTTCCACCGGCAACCCGGCCCGAGTGGCCGCGCCGCGCTGCCGTGCGCTTGCACTCGGCGGGAAGAGAGCGGGCGGATGGGGCATCCGTGCTGCCAGAGTGTCGAATCCGGACGGCAATCGCACGCTTCTCGATACGTTCATGGTACCGATCTTCTGAGAGATATGGGTTGTCCTGCCGACTGTCGTCCCGATGACGAAGCCGGCGTGGTTCAATTCGCTGTCTGATCTTTCGACCAGACAGCGGGTGGCGCTACTCAGAACGAGGCGAGAACCTCATCATCATCGAGCGGGATGGTCTGCTGCTTCGGTGAGCCGTTACTCGAACCCACCCCGGCGCCGACCGGTGTCCGCTTTGGCGCGGGGGGGGCGGAGATGGACTTCGGCGCTGCCGGCTTCGGGCTGGCCGATCGCGCGTTCGACGACGATCCGCCACCGGTCGGGGCCGGGCGCGACCCGCCCGAGCTCGACTGGCCGCTCACCTTGAACTGGCCCACGATCTCCCGCAGGGCAGTCACCTGGGAAGAGGTCTCTTCGGCACCGGAAGCGAGCTCTTCGGCATTGCCCGCATTCTGCTGGGTCACCTTGTCCAACTCGCTCACGCCCGTGTTGATCTGGCTGATGCCCGAGGACTGTTCACCGCTCGCCGAGGCGATCTCGCCCAGCAGCGTGTCAACCTTGCTCGTACTTGACACGATGTCACTCAGAACCGCCGCCACACGCTCGGCGATCTGAACGCCTTCCTCGCACTTCGTGCCCGAGTCCTCGATCATCTGCGAGGTATTCTTCGCCGCTTCGGCCGAACGCTGCGCCAGATTGCGCACTTCCTCGGCGACCACCGCGAATCCCTTGCCCGCTTCGCCCGCTCGCGCCGCTTCGACCGCCGCGTTCAGGGCCAGCAGGTTCGTCTGGAAGGCGATCTCGTCGATCACCTTGATGATCTTCGCCATCTCCTCGCTCGAGCTCTTGATCTCGTTCATCGACTCGCTCATCCGCTCCATTTCCTTCTGGCCGCGGTCGACCGCCTTGCTCGATTCATCCGAGAGACTGTTCGCCTGGCGGGCGTTCTCCGCGTTCTGCTGCGTCATTGCCGACATCTGCTCGATCGACGAGCTGATCTCTTCCAGGCTCGACGCCTGCTCGGAAGCGCCTTCCGCCAGCGACTGGCTCGCCGAAGCGATCTGTGTCGATCCGGCGTCAATCTGCTCCGAAGCGGCCATGACTTCCATGACCACGTTCTCAATCTTGATGACAAACGCATTGAACCATTTGCCAAGCTCACCGAGTTCATCCTTGCGGTCTTCATCGACGCGCTGAGTCAGGTCGCCTTCACCCTGCGCAATGTCCTTGAGCCGGTCGACCATCATCTTGATCGGGCCGAGAATGCTCCGCGCGATTAAGTAGGCGAGACCGATGCCGATGATCACGGCTCCCACCGTCATAACGATTATGATGAACTGCGTCGTCGCCACCGCGGCGGAGACGACCTGAACGTCGTGTTCCGCATCGCCTGCGAGAGACGCCTGGATCTCGCGGTTGTAGTCCGCGATCTGGGGCCCGTAGACGTCGATCTGATTCTCGACCAGATCGTTTCGCTGACGGACGTAGGTCTGGACACGGTCCACGGCACCGGCATATTCATCCAGCAGACCCAGGGCCTGACGGTACTCCTGCTGCGCGTTCCCGGTGCTGTTGTCAGCGCGGCGATTCAATCGTTCCCGGGTATCCCGAACCTCCTGTTGCGCCCGCTGGTAGTTTGCATCCGTGTTCATCGTGAGATAGTTCATCACGTAGATGCGGGCGAGAAGAAAGTCCTGCATGGCCTGGGCAGCCCCCTGGGCGTAGCTCATATCCTCGCCTTCGAAAGCGCGATCGACAATACCGTCAAGATGCTGGCGGAGCTCGCCACCCAGCCGGTGAACATCCTCTTCCACGATGCGATTGCGGGTGTGGACAACGGTCTGGACCTCATTGAAGGCGCGGTAATAGTTTTCGAAACCGGCTCGGATTCGTGACAGGGCCTCGACCCGCTCCGGGTTGGTGAACCGCCCTTCACACTCTTCAAGCTCGGCCAGAAACACGTCGCGTGCCTGGTTGAACGCGCGCACCGACTCTTCATCGTTGTTGATGATGAAATCCTGTACACGCATGCGCATGGTCAGCATTCCCTCCATCAACTCGGCACCCTGGATCAGGTCGACAGTAATACTGCCGAGATCATTGACACCATGGTCGGCGGTTCGCCCGCCCCGAATGGCGAACAGGCCAACGATGATCAGCAGGATCAGCAGCGAAGCGAATCCCAGAGCCAACTTCCGGGCAATGGTGAGGTTCATGACAGTTCTCCTGATTGTTACTTTCGTGGTTCATCATGGATCTTGCGCCTCACGTCGTGGTAAGAAGGTTCGCAAGTGTGGTTCTTCAAGGGG
>SLDM01000184.1 GCA_007125255.1 Phycisphaerales bacterium | reverse complement strand
TGGGTCATCCGAAGCTCGAACTTCCTCCCCTCAAATTCGAGCAAGACCGTTCTTTGCCGTACATCCTTCAATACGAACTCCAGCTCCTGATCCTTCCCCGCCGGAATACTGGCCCCGACCCGGTACGTCTGGCCGTTGATGAGAGCGACCGACGCGCCGGTCATGACCGCTTCCAGTTTGAGCCCCGCGAGAGCCTGCTCCAGCCGGGCCTGCCGCCGCGCCTCGCGCGACTCTGCATCTTCGGCCGGATGCGCGGGCAACTTGTTCGCTTCTGCCGAGCTCGCGTCCGCAATCGTCGGTTTCGGGAAGAAGTCCTGGTCAATAACGAACGGGTCGCGCCGAGGCGTCCGGTCCATGCGGAGACTTATCGGCTCACGACCCGGCGTCGTTCTGGCGCTCGAATCGCGAATCACGTCCTCCGGGAGCGTCGCGGCTGCGCCGACCTTGTTCTCACCTGTCGCGGTGGCGGTCCGGGGCACGTTGGAGATCACGATGATCCGGGCCCAGAGCAGAAGCCCCACCGCCAGCATCGTGCAGAGAAGCCCGAACTTCTTTCGGTCGGCGGAGAGCTGAATCCAGAATCGGCGAAGTGTGCTCTGCATGTTCATCGCCCATCGCCCTCCGCTGATTCAAAGATCGCATCCAGTCCAACGGTCGCGGTCACGATCGGCTCCTGGTGCTGGTTCAGTCGTTCCTGGTCAATGTTCAGGCGGACCGACATGATTCGAACAAGACGGTCCATGCTTTCCGCGGCCTGCATCACCGCAAACACCGACTCGAAGGTGGCCTGCATATCGATGTTCAGGGGCATCGCCTTGGTCCAGATCTCTTCCTGCTTCTTGTCATCCTGGCCGCTGACTTCGAGCGCGGGGTGCTGACTGCCCGCAGTGAAGGTCTGATCCCAGACGGTGATTCCATCGACGCGAAGCGAAAGCCGCCGCATCAGGTCCGCGATATCCGGTGAGCCGGGGATGCGCTTGAGATCCTGATTGACGTAGTCCTGCGCCTGCTGCAACTCTTCGCCGAGAAGTCGCGTATGCTCGGTCACGCGGTCCATGGCTTCCATCTTCGCTTCCAGGCCGGCGATCTCGACGCGCAGTTCCTTCGTGGCCGAGCGGGTCGGCCACACCAGAAGCAGTGAGCCGACGAGCACCACACCGAAGAACGCGCCGATGGCGAGACCAATGTGCTTCTGATCCTGCATCATTGCACCGCACCTCCGCCGGCCGGACCGGCATCCGCGATTTCCACCGTGTAGGGCCGGTCGAAGGGAACCCGGAAACTGATACGGAACTCACGCGCCGACACGTTCCGCACCATGCGGGTGCGGCTGAAGTCAAGACTGATCTCCCGGAACGGTTCCAGCTTCTGCAGGCGATTGACGAGCTCCGCAATGGAATCGTCAGAGATGGCAAAGCCGGAAAGTTCTCCGTGCAGCAATCGCGGCGGGGCCTGATCCGCATCGCGCGATCGATTGCGCGCTGTCCGTCCCTGGCGGCGCGGATTCGCGTCAAAGTCAATCCGCTCCAGCGTCATGCCGTCCGGCAGGTGGTTGATCAATGTTGCGAGCAGAAGACTTGCATCGACGGGGAACGCGATCTTCCGCTGCAGCTCGATGAACTCGTTCGTTTCATCCAGCGCCTTCTGCAGATGGACGGTCCGTTCCTCCATCTGGATGACGAGATCGGCGTGCTCCTTCACCTCCGCGTAACGCTCCTGGGTCCGCGCGTCGTCGAAGCGGGCGTGGGTCGCCAGAATCGTCGTCACCAGCACACCCGCCATGACGGCGGCGACGTAACGACCCGTCCGGAGACCGGCCTGACACTTCTCGCGGATATCGCGGGGAAGCAGATCGATGGGTTGCTGGTTCATGCGGCCCCCCTTCGTGCAGCCGGTTCCTGGTGAATCGTCAACGATTGACGGGCGTCGGAGAGGCCGCGCAGACTCAGACCCGCGGCCACCGCCCAGCAGCCGGGAGGCCCGGGATCACGACCGAATATCTCCCCGATCTGGCCGGTCAGTGATTGCAGCGTGGTGAGCTGATCATCATGCACGACGGGAAGCTTGCATCCTTCGTGCAGCATCTGATCAAGGTTGGGTTCCTGTCCGTCCCCGCCTGCGAGTATCAACTGGAACGGCGGATGTCCGCGAAAGGTCACGCCGTAGTAGCGCAGACACAAGGTGACCTCCTTGACCAGGTCACCCAGGATCGGGCGCACGGCCTCGAAGACGGCCCGATCCGTCTTGTCATCATGGTGAGCGCCACCGGCGCTGCGACCCTGGCGGGCCGCGATCAGACGCGACGCTCGCAGCTCTTCAGATGCCTTGGTTGCAATCTGCAGATGCTCGGCGACGGCCTGGTTCAGTTCCCGGCCGCCCCCGCCAACGGACTTGCAGAAGGCAATCTGATCACCGCGCAGAATGATCACCGTCGCGCCGCTTTCTCCGATCTCGAGGACGACGCGCACCTGATCGCGGTCGCTCTCCCGCCGGAACTGCCGACTGAAGATTCGTGCCGCGGCGCAGAAGTCCACATCGACTGCCATGGGACGAAGGCCGGCATCCACGACCGGCCTGAGGTAGCGGTAGATGACCGCATGGGATGCGGCGATGAGAAGCACTTCTTCCCGCAACTCGCCACTTCGAGTGGTCGCCCCGGTCCGCAGCACGCTGACTTCCATGGCTTCACGATCAAACTCGAATCGTTGCGCGGCCTCCCACTTGGCGGCGTCAAGCAGTTCCCCGTCGGGCATGCTGGGCAGGCGAATCGACTGCAGACAGACTTCCGATCGGGGGAGACTCACGACACAGCGACGACCGAAGAATCCGCCGGAGACGAACGTCCGCCGGAGACGCTGTGAGAGCGCCTCGCCGTCCGGCTTCCCCTCCGCATCAAGCGGGATCGGTTCGCTAGCGGCCCCGACGACTGCCAACTCGCCCGATCGCTCGCGCAACTGCAGCATCTTGACGACACGAGAACCGATGTCGATACCCAGCGCACCGTATGATGATGAGAATCTGCCTCTGAACACGAGTGGCTCCTTCTCTGCTCTGCACCTGATCGGACATCCGGCGCGTCCGCTTCAGCCGGAGATTCCGGAGTCCCCAACGCTGCCGGAATAACCGGACCAGTTCATCTCACCGCGCCAACGCGCCGGCTCATTCCGTGACGAGCCGGGTCACGCGCATCTGTCCGGTAAACGGCTCGACATCGATGCGGTAACTGACTTCGTCGGAGTGCACGATGATGCTGCCACCGGTTCCGGGCGTGCCGCCGGTCATGACGGTGCCCCCGGTCTGATCGAAGGTGAGGTATCGCTGGTTGTTATCGAAGTTGGCGCTCTGAATGGAGACGTGCTCGTAGCGCTTGTCCGCCGCGAAGTCGACGATGTACTTGCCCAACTGACCCAACGGGTCGTAGACATAGTCCGCGGTGTCCGGATCGAACTCCGCATCGAAGTTCGACCCGACACGGATGATGCAGTAGCCGCGGCCATCCTCGAAGAAGTAGACGCGGCGGTATTCCTGGTGAGAGATGGCGTCGGCCTGGGCGAAGCTGATATCAGCGATCACGTGGCGCACGGCCGACTGTGTTTCCAGACCGGAACGGCCGACCATGTACGGGATCAGGACCGAGGCGGCCAGGCCCAGCAGGCCGACCACGATCAACAGTTCGATCAGCGTGTAACCACAACGATGCCGGCTCTGCCGGTGATGCAGATGTGAGCGCATGAGATGCTCCTCCTCCGAGACCGCCCCCGATCATTCCGTCGCGGGACGAATGTCTTCGGGATTCATCACCCGCACACGGATCTCGCCGGTTTCCAGGCGCCGCTCGACCCGATCGAGACGGCGGTTGATGTCGCGCAGCGCTTCGATCATGCGCAAACGCTGATCCGCCGCGTTGGGAATGCCTTCATGGCGCGGCGTCGATTGTGCGACGGCGGTTTCAACCATCGCCGGCCGATCGGTGATCTGAACCCAGATCAGCGCGGCCAGAAGGATCGCGTTGACGGTAAGAATGATGTTGAGATATCGACCTTGGCGCATCGTGATCACTCCAGTTGCCGGCGACCGGTCGCGTTCAACTCGACGAGTACCGATGCCTGATCGGTGACATCGGCCGTTTCGCCATCCCACGTAAGCTCGATCCAGAGATGGGAACGGGATCCGTTGTCGGGAATCAGTCGCGCCTGCATGTCCGATATTCCGGTGGCCAGAACACGGGAGACAACCGCCGGGTCCGACCGCCAGGTGGGCGGAAAGGTCGCGGCGCGCAGCGCGGGGTAGGAAAGCGAGGAGAATGGCGGCTTGATCGCGGATGCTCCGGGTGAGCCCGCAATGGTCTCGTTCAGGTGGTAGAGCGTGATCGTCTGGAGAATCTCGCTGTGACTGAGCAGCAGAATCTCTTCCGGCCGCACCCGGTCGGACTCTTCGCCGGTCGCGCGAAGCACGAGTTCCACGTAGGGACCGACCCCGCGCTGGTGCACGGCGACCAGTTCGTAGCTCCGGGCGACCAGCTGCGCGAGTGATTCGATGATCTGCTGGTGCCGGGCGTGCGTGGCCGGCTGAACCGCGGGTAGCGCCTGACCGCGGGCCTGTGTCGCCATGGGATGAACGACAAACGCCGCCACGGTCAGGGTCCCGAGCAAGCCGAGTGTCATCAGCAGACCGGTCATCGTTGACGCGCCCCGCCGTTGCGGGAGTGACGTGCTTCTGAGCATGGGCTGATGACGGTCGTGGTCACAGAACATGCGGGCGTGCCCCCTGGTCTTTCGTGAGTGAAGGTCGGCGACCCGCGCGGCCGCCGTGCGAACAGTGTTACCACTGATCAATATCGTCCGGACATTGGGGGTTCTGCGCGGTGCATTCCACGGCAAACCGTCCGGTATCGCTGTCGTAGACGTACTGGAAGCCCTCCGGCGGGATGGGCGTACTCGCCAGGTTGCCGTTGTTCACCAGGATGTCGACACTGGTCGGCGTGCCGTGGGAGTATCGGTACAACTCGATCTGGGAGCGCACCACGTTGAGCGAGGATTTCGCCGCGTTCTCCCGCGACGAGGCGGTCGTGGTCTGGAACTGTCCGATCACGATCCCGGCGAGAATGCCGAGGATGACCACCACGATCAGGATCTCGATCAGCGTAAAGCCGTTCCGCCGATACGTCATGTTCGCGCAGGTGTGCATCGTACTGCTCC
>SLDM01000075.1 GCA_007125255.1 Phycisphaerales bacterium | reverse complement strand
TGGCCGCGGTAGAGATCCTCTTCCTCGTAGACCACAGTGTTGAACTGCCCCTCCGATCGCAGCGTCATCAGCCGGAGGGTCTTTTCGTCACGATCGTCGCCGACCAATGGCGGCAGGTCGACCTCGTGGAACCGGGCCCGTCCGTTCTCCGTCGCAAAGTGCGGACGATCGAATCGCCGTCCCGCGACGTGGAACTCGCGCGACCCGTTCGGCGCCCCCCCGCTGCCGCCCTCGCCTTTCGCGATCGGCGCGTAGCCGGGAATCACCGCCGCGATCTTCTCGCGGATCTTCGCCCGGTCGGCGTGCGCCGACCAGTCGATGGGGTCATCCTCACCGAAGTAGCGCCGGGCGATCTCCAGGACCAGATCGACCTCACTGCGCGGCCCGTCGTGCCGGGCGGGGCCGCCTTCGCTGAACCGGACGTAGCTGAACATCGACTCCTGCGTCGTCGTCTGCGGCTCTTCGTCGCGGGCGAGGACCGGAAGAATCAACGTCTCCCGGCCCCGTCCCCACACGTGGCCGGTGTTCAGCGTCGTATTGAAGTAGACGACGAAGTCGGTCTTCGCGAACGCCCCGGCCGCGAAGTTCGCATCCGGGCTCGAGCCGTACAGGTTGCCGCCCATGCACGAGATGAACTGCAGCCCTCCCGCCTCGGCGCGTTCCAGTGACTGCAGCGTGTCGTCACCGCTCTCCTCCGGCAGCGCGACCCCGAACGCCCGTTCCATCTTCTCGCGGATCGCCGGCTTCAGGTTCGGCACCACGCCCATCGAGCCGACGCCCTGGACGTTCGAATGCCCGCGCAGCGGCAGCAGGCCGGCGCCGGACCGTCCGAGCATCCCGCGGGCCATCGCGAGGTTGGCGATCATCTGAACATTGGCCACACCATGCTCGTGGTGGGTGATCCCCATCGCCCAGGCGAAGATCGTGTTCTTCGACGCCAGGTACTGCCGGGCAATGCGCCGGATCTCCGCGCGGTCGATGCCGCTGCGATGGGTGATCTGGTCCCACGCCATCGCCTCGACCGACGCGCGGCACGCCTCCCATCCTTCCGAGTGGTTCTCGATGAAGGCGGTATCCAGCGCCCCCGCCTCATCGCTTTCGAGCACTGCCTTCAGCAGACCGGCAAGCAGCGCGCAGTCCCCCCCGACGTGCGGCTGCACGTACTCATCGGCAATGGTTGACGCCTTGAGCATGCTGCGCCAGTCCGAGGGGACCTTGAACTTCACCAGCCCCGGTTCGCGCACCGGGTTGATCACGATGATCCGCCCGCCGCGGCGGCGGAGATCGACCATCGTTCGCAGCAGCCGCGGGTGGTTGCTCGCGGGATTCGCGCCGATCACGAAGAGCAGGTCCGCTCGATCGATGTCCTCCAGGGTGGCGGTCCCGGCACTCGAACCGGTCACGGCGGTAAGCCCGACCCCCGACGCCTGGTGACAGAAAAAGGAGCAGTTGTTCACATGATTCGTGCCGTACCGCCGGGCGAAGAGCTGAAACATGAACGCCGCTTCGTTGGAGGAACGCCCGGAGAAGTAGAACATCGCCTCCTCGGGTTTCGTCCGTTTCAGCCGGGTGACGATGCGGTCGATCGCGTCGTCCCAGGTGATCTCGCGGTAGTTCTGATCGAGCGGTCCGGCGACGACGGGGCGCGTGAGCCGCCCCGCGGCTTCGAGTTCGCGCGAGGAGAAGCCGCGGAGTTGGGCGAGGTTGAAATCGGTGAAGAAGTGCTCGTGGATCGCGCCTTGAAGATCCGCGGCCATCGCCTGCACGGACTTCTTGCAGACCTCGGGGAAGTGCCGCTTCTCGTTGACCATCCCGCCGAGTTCGCCGCCCATGCCCAGCGCGCAGGTCTTGCAGGCATTCCGGGAGCGCAGGGCCTTCCACATGCGGAGGAACCCGCCGGCCCGGCGCGCCTGACGCAGGGTGTACAGAATCGCCCGCCATCCCCCGCCGTGTTTCACCGGCCGCATGACTCGTTCCTCCACCGTTGACGCTCACGATGCACCATTGGCCTGAATCCAATCGGCACACGACCGATGCAATCAAACTGAAACGATCCGGTTGATGGTATCGCGATCGGCGCCGATCGGCGAAGGGGTGGGCGAGGGAGAGGTTCGTGTGATTGCGTCATTCCCGGCGAAAGCGGGATTGTCGGATTCAGGACCCGCGCCGAGATCGCCGCCCCCTTCGTGCCTCCATGCCTACATGCCTTCGTGCCCCTTTTAATCCCTCCACTTCGTTACTCCGTCACTCCGTCACTTTCTCTTCGTGCCTCCGTGCCTCCGTGCCTTCGTGCCTCCGTGCCTTCGTGCCTTTCTTCGTCACTTCGTCACTTCGTCACTCCGTCACTTTCCCCCCACTCCTCTCAATCGCTACGCTCTACCCATGACCGCCCGTCCGTCAGCCGTGCCGATGCCGATCGCATGCGGATTCATCGTGACGCTCTTCATCGCATTCGTCCTGACGACGATGACCGGTTCGGGATCCGCGCCGCTGACGATGGGAGCGATCCTGGCGCTGGTCGACGGGCTTCCCTGGCCTCTGCTGTGGTTGTTCGCGGCATACGGCTACGGTGCCTGGTTGGTCTCGAAGGTGCCGGGTCTCGCGCCGCCGCGCCGGACGAGCGCGGGATTCGACCATCTCCTCGCCCTCGCCCTCGGGGTGGCCATCCTTCTGGCCCTGGGCCATGGCCTCGCGCGGCTGGGAGCCTTTCAGCTTTTCGGCACGCTCCTCGCGTGGGCGCCTCTGCTCCTCGGCGTCGTTCTGGCCGCGCTGCGGATCCGCCGGGCTGCCGCGAGTGATCCGGCGCCGATCCCCGACCCGACGCCGCTCAACCCGCATCCCCCGCTCATCTCCCCACGGTGGGCGCTCCTACTTGCCGCACCCGCGCTGGCGGTGCTGCTTGTTGCCTCCCTCTCCGCGCCGGGGCTGCTCTGGTCGACCGAGTTCGGCGGGTACGACGTGCTGAGCTACCACCTGCAGTTGCCCGCGGAGTGGCTCGATCACGGCCGCATGGGGCCGCTGGAACACAACGTCTACAGCTTTCTTCCCGGCTTCATGGAGGCGGCGTACTACCAGTTGGCGGTTCTGCGCGGCGATGCGGTGGCCGCGGCCGTCAGCGGCCAACTGCTTCACGCCGCACTGGCCCTCCTGGCGGCGGTGATGACCGGACGCGCCGCGCATGGGTTTCTCACTGATCGAGCTTCTGAAGAAGCGCGCCGGAGTGGAGATCACTCCGCCGTCATCATCGCGGCGGTGCTGGTGATCGGCACCCCCTGGGTCCTCGTAACCGGATCTCTCGCCTACAACGAGATGCCGGTGGTCCTGATGCTGGCGACGGGGCTCTTTCTCCTGGCCCGCCCGGCCCGGGAGATTGCCGCGTGGAAAATCGGTGCGATCATCGGCTTGATCGCCGCGGTCGCCGTGGGCGCGAAGCTGACGGCTGTCGGCTACGTGGCCGCCCCGCTCGGCGTGCTGCTGCTGTGGCAACTGCCCCGCTCCGCGTGGTTCAAAGCCGTCCTGGCCGGATCCCTCGTCGGGCTGATCGTGCTCTGTCCATGGCTCCTCGACATCGCGCGGCAGTCGGGCAACCCCGTCTTCCCCTTCGCGACCGATTCTCTCGGCCTGGCGCATTGGTCTGAAGAACAGGCGCGCACCTGGAACGAAGCGCACCAGATCACCGCGCCGATCGGTGAACGCATGATGCATGCCTGGAACGAGCTCGGCCGCTTTGGAATCGGTGATCCGCCGAACGAACAGGAACCGTGGAAGCCGCAGTGGCTCATCCTGCCCTGGCTCGCTTTGCTCGGCGGAATCCTCTTCGCGATCCGGGGCGGTTCCCGGCGGACGGCGCAGCTTGCGGTCGTCGTGGCGGTGCAGCTCATCTTCTGGATCGGGTTCACCCACATCAAGTCCCGGTTCATGCTTCCCGCGGTCGTGCCGCTGTCGATCCTGACCACCCTCGGCGTCGTGACTCTTTTCGGCGCGGCTTTCGGCCCGGTTCTCGGCGGGGCCCTCGGCGGGGCACGAGCGGCGCCCCCGACGATCTATCGATTTCTCGTTGCCGGTTGCCTGCTGCTCTGGTGTCTGCCGGGGCTCCTGATCTTCGCCCGTGAATCAGGCGGCGCGCCGGCGGCGCACCTCGGGATGACGGAGGTGCTCACGGGTGATGCGCTCTCCGCGGCTCAGCGCCGCGAACTCGGCCGTCGCGCCGTCCCCTGGATCTATCTGAACCACCTCCTCCCGGATGATGCGCACGTTCTGCTCATCGGTGAGGCCGCGCCGTTCTATCTGCGCGGATCGTTCACCTACACCACCGTCTGGGACCGCGGCCCCCTGGAGGAGCTGGCGGGCCTTTCGCCGGATGAACCTGAACAATGGTTCGCCGCGCTGGGTGAGCGGGGCTACACCCACGTGTACGTCGATCCGACGATGCTCCGCATCTGGAAGCGATCGGGCTGGCTCGCCGATGCGCTCGAGCCGGAACACCTGCTCGAGGTTCTGGAGGAGCACCTCTCTCAGGTCCGGAGCTGGCCGGCCGGTGCCCGGCTCTACCGGATCAACTGATACGAATCCCAGATCAGTTTCGGGCGCGAAAGGAGATTCACCGCGGAGGGCGCGGAGGACGCGGAGAAGGGCAAAGCAAACGAGTTGAGAAAGGGAGTGACGACGTGGGAGCATGGAGGCGCTGGCCTGCGGCCCATCTCCGGATGCCTTCGCTGAACGCTCTCATCCCTGCCGGTCACGCTCGCCGACTTCTGAAGCGCTGCCAATGAACCCGCCAGCGAGTCTTCTCTTCCCACTCCGCGCTCTCTCCGCGTCCTCCGCGCCCTCCGCGGTTACTGCTCTGCTCGCCCGGATCTGATCCTGGAAAAGGGGATCAGGCCGGAGCAACTGAGAGTCGTTCGGCGCCGGGTCGAAGAGTCGGCCGGTTGATCAGGGAAAGAAATCCCGGAGGCGTAGCCGGTCCAGCAACCGCGCGATCGCGCGTTCCAGCGCGGGAATCTCTTCGTCCAGTTCATCGCGATCAACGCCGTCCAGCAGCTCGCGCAGGTCGCGCTGGGCCCGCTCGGCATCGGCGATCCGGTCCGGCAGCGGACGGGCTTCATCCGACGCCCGTTCAAACGCCTCGCGAACGGCTTGAAGTTCGCTCTCGCCGATGGTCGGTCGGGCCACATCCGGGGACGGCTTCGGGGACGCGTCCGGGG
>SLDM01000049.1 GCA_007125255.1 Phycisphaerales bacterium | reverse complement strand
CTGGTGATCCCAGCCATGAGTATCATCGGCGCGGGGCTCGTTCCGTCGGCGGCAGCCGCGCCGGATGACGACCGCGCGTCCGACCGCACGTCCGGCCGCGAAACCCGACCGGTCGATCAGCGCAGTGTCTACGAAGCGGCGGACCGGCCGCTCGATCCGCGGATCGATCCGGAGCGCATCACCGAGTCCACGCCGCCCCCGCTGCCGGAGCGGGTGCTCCTGCCCAAGCCTCCCGAACACCGAATCGCGCCGGATGCGAAGTGGGTGCCGATCGACGAGTCCGCCTGGAAAAAGGCCCACGAGGCGATCGAGCGCGGCCTGGCGTTTCTGCGCGAGGCGCAGGATGAGGATGGCGCGTGGCTGGTGGGCCGGCGCGTCGCCCCGACCGATGATTCCGATGCGCTCTCACCGATCTCCGCGGCGGTGACTGCCCTGGCGGTCAAGGCGATCGTACAGTCCCATACTGATGACGAGCAGAGCGCAACCGAGCGGGAAGAAGTGCAGCGGGCCCTCCGCGCCATTCGGCGCAACCAGCGAGAGGACGGTTCGTTCGAGGGCGGCGCGCTGACCAATTACGTCACCAGTTCCGTGGTCATGGCCCTCGCATCGTTGGAAGATCCCGAATCGATGAACACGATGCGTGAGGCGGTGCTCTGGCTGCAGTCCAATCAGTGGTCGCAGGAGCAGGGCGTGAAATCCGAACAGGACTGGTTCGGCGGGGCGGGGTACGGCGGCCACGGCCGGCCCGACCTTTCCAACACGCAGCTCATGCTCGATGCCCTCTACGACGCGGGGCTCAGCCCCGATGAGCCGGCGTTCCAGAAGGCGCTCGCCTTCGTCAGCCGGGCCCAGAACCTCAGCGAAACGAATCAAAGTGAATGGGCGGGGGATGATGGCGGATTTGTCTACACACCCGCCGGGGGCGGAGAGTCGTTCGCCAGCGAGGAAGCGGGCGAAGGCCGCTACGGCGAGAAGATCCCCGAAGGTGAACCGCGCTCTCTGCGCAGCTACGGCTCGATGACCTATGCGGGATTCAAGAGCATGATGTACGCGGGACTCTCACCGGACGATGTGCGGGTCCGGGCCGCATTTGACTGGATCCGCCGCAACTTCACGTTCCAGGAGAATCCCGGTCTCGGCCTGCAGGGACTGTACTACTACTACCACACCATGGCCCGCGCCCTGAACGTCGCGCAGCAGCACGAGATCACCGATACGGAGGGCGATCGGTACAACTGGCGCGAGGAGATCATCCGGGCGATCGTCGAGCGGCAGCGCGAAGACGGCTCGTGGAAGAACGACGCGGACCGCTGGCTGGAAGGCGAGGATGTGATGGCTACGGTCTACGCGGTTCTGTCCCTGCAGGAGGCGGTCAAGCCGGTCTGGACGCTCGAGCCCGATTCAGACCAACCCGATTGAGAGAAAGTCGAGTGATCCGTTCGGCGCGGATGAAGTACACTCCGCGGTGATGTCGTCGGAAGATCCGAACAATCATCCTCGCCGCGCCGTCGTCCTCGTTTCGGGCGGCCTGGACTCGGCCACCACGCTGGCGATCGCCCGCGACCGGGGCTTCGACAGCTATGCGCTGAGCTTCGACTACGGCCAGCGCCATCGACATGAACTCGAAGCCGCACGCCGCGTTGCGGAGTACCACGGCGTGGTGGAACACCGAATCATGACCATCGATCTCCGCGCCTTCGGCGGCTCCGCGCTCACCGCCGATATCGATGTCCCCAAGGATCGCGTTGCTTCCGCTCAGAACGAGGACGTTCCCATCACCTACGTCCCGGCGCGGAACACCATCTTCCTTGCCTTCGCCCTCGGCTATGCGGAGGTACTCGAATCCCTCGATATCTTTCTCGGCGTCAATGCGGTCGATTACTCCGGCTACCCCGATTGCCGGCCGGCGTTCATCGAAGCGTTTGAGAACATGGCCAATCTCGCGACGCGCCTCGCCGTCCAGGGCCGGCACCTGAACATCCACGCGCCGCTGATTGACCTGACCAAGGCGGAGATCATTCAGCGCGGCCTCGCGCTGGGGGTGGATTACGGGCTCACGCTGAGCTGCTACGATCCGGCCCCTGGCGGCCGGCCGTGCGGGCACTGCGATTCGTGCCGACTGCGGGCCGCGGGGTTCCGCGATGCCGGCGCCGTGGACCCGGCACTTTCCGGTTGACAATTTCATGCCCGGAGCGAAGCCCGGTCGATTCTCCCGCCCATGCGCACCATGAGTTTCCTCGGCCTCTTCGCTCTATTCTGCACCATGACCGGCGCCCCGACGAGTGCGCGGCCCTCTCCGATCTCGTGCGAGGTGCCCGCCACGGCGTTCTTCGAGACCGGCGCGTATCTGGCTGTCGGTCGGGCGGCCGACCTGCCCGCCGGCTCGGTCGTCAGCCTCACCTTCGGCGCGGGCGAACTGCAGACCCTGACCTTTTCCGCCGGAACGAGCCAGGCGAACGTGATCAACGCGATCAATCTGTTTACGCCGACCACGAAAGTCTTCGCTTCAGTTTCCACCGACAATCGCGCCCGAATCGAACTTCGCGCAAAGAGCGCGGCGATCGACGCGCTGCACCTCTACCAGGCCGGTGACGACGAGCCGCGGCTCTACGCAACCGCAGTGGGCGGCCGGGCGGTGAATGACCTCACCGTCACGCCCCAACCGGGCGGACCATTCGATCTGACCTGCGACGGGGCGGTGGGTGTCGGCGACCTGCTCTGGCTGCTTGATTCGTGGGGATCATGCCCGATCGACAATGCCTGTCCGCCCGACTTCAATGAAGACGGCGTGGTCAACGTGATCGACCTGCTCCTGCTGCTGGATCAGTTTCCCCCGGCATGAAGCCCCGTCAAGAAACTAAGTCAGAAACGGGGTCAGAAACGGGGTCAGAAACGGGGTCAGAAGCGGGGACATGAGCGGATGACTCGGCCCGCCGGCGAGGACGAATCAGATGTCGAGGTTCTTGACTTCCAGCGCATGGTCTTCGATGTAGCTGCGCCGGCTTTCGACATGCTCGCCCATCAGGATGGTGAAGAGCTGATCCGCGTTGGAGGCCGTATCCCACGTCACGCGCAGGAGCGTGCGCTTCTCCGGGTCCATCGTGGTTTCCCAGAGTTCATCCGCGTTCATTTCGCCGAGACCTTTGTACCGCTTGAGCTGAAGCCCCCGCCGGCCGACGTCGTGCAACTGGCTGAGGATCGAAGGAATGTTCGGAACCTCCACGACGCTTTCCTGTTCGGTTCCCGAGTCGACCAGCCAGGCGAAGCGGGTGGGCAGTTTTTCACCCGTCACGGACTCTTCCTGCGTGAGGGCGTAGTCCTCGATGTCGATTCCGAAGTCGGCCAGCCGTTCGAGAATAATCTGCATCTCCTTGTTCTCATGCAGTTCGCGCAGGGTGGCCAGGCGAAGTCGATCCTCGGTCGTGCCGTTGGAAGACGCACCCGATTCAAGATCATCGAGCAGCAGTCTGCGCTCCTGAATGATCTCCTGCGCCTGCTCTTCCGACCAGCAGAGTTCCTCTCCGGCCGGCCAGCTCAGACGGTGCGTGGGCAGGCGCCGCTCACCGGACGGATCCTTCTCACGCGACTGAAGGAGCATCGGAAACGGCGTGCCGCGACGCTCGGAGACATTGACCAGCTCCTGCAGGCGGGTGAGCTGCTTGATCAGGCGCTCCAATTCCTCCGACTCGATGCGGCGGGCTTCGCGCCCCTCATCGTCGCGGATCAGGAGCGTGGCGGTCCCGATCGCCAGGTTCGTGAGAACGCTGGCCATCTTCTGTTCATTGAGAACGTACTGGCTCTTCTTGTTGCGCGTCACCTGGTACAGGGGCGGCTGCGCGAGATAGATCTTGCCCTGGCGGATCAGCTCCTGCATCTGGCGGAAGAAAAACGTCAGGAGCAGGGTGCGAATGTGTGAGCCGTCCACGTCGGCGTCGGTCATGATGATGATGCGGCCGTATCGCAACCGGGCGATGTCAAAGTCCTCACCGATTCCGGTCTGCAGCGCCTGGATCAGGATGCGGATTTCTTCAAAGCCCAGCACCTTGTCGATCCGCGCCTTCTCGACGTTGAGGATCTTGCCCTTGAGCGGAAGGATCGCCTGCGTTTCATGATCGCGCCCCTGCTTGGCGGATCCGCCGGCCGAATCACCTTCGACGATGAACAGCTCGGACAGATCGACGTTATTAGTTGCGCAGTCGGCAAGCTTCTGCGGCATACCGCCCGAATCGAGCGCGCCTTTGCGCTTGATCAACTCGCGCGCCTTCCGGGCCGCTTCCCGGGCCTGGGCGGCGAGCACCGCCTTGAGGCAGATCTTCTTCGCTTCGCCGGGATTCTCTTCCAGCCATGAACCGAGCTGTTCCGTCACCGCGCTGGAGACGAAGCTCTCCGCTTCGGGGTTGAGCAGTTTTTCCTTGGTCTGATTGTTGAACTGCGGCTCGGGCATCTTGACGGAGACGATCGCGGAGAGGCCTTCGCGCAGGTCTTCGCCGGTGGGCGTCATGTCCTTGAGAATGCCGGTGCGTTTCGCGTAGCTGTTGATGGTGCGCGTCAGCGCGGTCTTGAAGCCGGAGACGTGCGTCCCGCCGTCGGGGTTGATAATGTTGTTTCCGAAGGCGAGCAGCAGTTCGTTGGTTGAATCGGTGTACTGCATCGCGATGTCGCACGTGATGCCGGTCGCCTCATCCTCGCGATTGATGCGCACCGCCGGGCTGACGACGGTCTTCGACTTGTTGAGATGCTTGACGTACCCGAGCAGGCCGTCCTCGAAATGGAACGACTCCTGCCGCTGCCTGCCTTCCTTGTCGACGCGTTCATCGATGAAGCGAATCGTCACCCCGGGGTTGAGGTAGGCGAGTTCGCGCAGGCGGTGCTGAAGCGTCTCGAAGATGAAGTTGGTATCGGGGAAGATCTCGCTGTCGGGAAGGAAGCTGATCTTCGTGCCGGTCTGGCGCGGCTTGTCTTCGGTGGCATCTTCGCGTTCGGCAATGACGTGCAGGGGCTTGACGATCTCGCCGCGCGAAAACGTGATGAGGTACACCTTGCCGTTCTTGACGACTTCGACCTCGGTCCATTCCGAGAGGGCGTTGACACACTTGATGCCGACGCCGTGCAGTCCGCCGGAGACCTTGTAGCTGTTGCCGTCGAACTTCCCCCCGGCGTGGACTTCGGTGAGGATGACCTCGACCGCGGGTCGGCCGTCGATGGTGGG
>SLDM01000170.1 GCA_007125255.1 Phycisphaerales bacterium | reverse complement strand
TTCGCTCTGGAGAAGCGGATCCACGATCTGCTCCGCTTCGATCCAGTTGTGAACGTGTTGACCACCATAGCGCTGCCACAGTGCATGAGCGACTGCCGAGACCATGGCGGTCTACAGTTCGGTCGGCGCATGGACGAATTGGCGCTTTTCGCCATGGCATTGGCGGGTGGTCACGTTCAGGTTACGCGGCCGGTCCGCGATACCTTCCCCGCGGAGCTGTTCTCGCTCCATCCGCGGCGGGGCGGGGATCTCTCGAGCGGCCGAGGGATTCAGCCGCCATGGCGGCTCCCGCCGCCGTGCCGCTGCCCCATCGCTCCGTTGCCCCGGATGACTGGCGGTCGAGATCGGCATGCATCGTCCTCCCAAGCGGCGCCACACGGTCAGTTGCCTTCCATACGCTCCACGGGCGATTCGAAGGATCACACCGAATCATTAAGCCCGCACGAAGATTGAATGGCAATCGGGATTCGGCCCCATTCCCCGCAATGACGGCCACCTGCCACACCCTCCGTGCCTTACTGAATGCCTCGATGCCTAAGGCCTCGATGCCTGGCCCTCCCTTCGCCCCTCCCTTACTTCGTCACTTCGTTATTCCGTTACTTTCCCTCCATGCCTCCGTGCCTCCGGTTAGGAATGGACCACGGAAATCGGTACCATTGGACCAGTAGTGCACTGCACACTGGAGCCGGTATGGACGAATCGAGACCTGGTGCTGACCCGGCGGTCGGAAGAGACCTGAGCCGTGAGGCGGGCGACGTGACACAATTGCTCGACGCCGCGGCAAAGGGCTCTACCACTGATCGCGACCGACTGCTTCAGATCGTCTATGACGAGCTGCGCGTGATCGCCCGCTCACACATGCGCAACGAACGCAGCGATCATACGCTCGGAGCGACCGAACTGGTCAATGAGTCCTATCTGCGGCTGTTCCGCGTTGCCGGAGAAACGTCGCCGATCGCCTACCAGCACCGCCACGCGTTCTACAAGGCCGCCGCGACCGCCATGCGGCGCATTCTCATCGATCACGCCCGCGCCCGGGCGGCCGGCAAGCGAAGCAACCCGCGGCACTCCGGTCGAATCTGTCTCGATCTGTTGCAGGCATCGTCCGAAGCCGATCCTCACGATTTGCTGTCCCTCGACGATGCTCTTTCCCGCCTTGAAGCGGAGGACGAGCGCGCGGCATCGGTCGTGCGGCTCCGATTCTTCGGTGGACGTCAGATCGAGGAGATTGCGGACATGCTTGGTGTGACCGGCCGAACCATCAAACGTGACTGGGAATTCGCCCGGGCACGACTGCAGCAGATCATCGAGGGCGAAACCGCCGGCCCGCCGGAGACCGCGCGGTGAGCGGCGCGGACAGGGGCGGCCCATCCGGGCGGGACGACTCGCGCGCGAACGCAGACCGCACCGCCGTGAAGGATCTCTTCGGCCTGATGGTGGACGCAGCCGAGGGCGAAGCGCCGATCGATGAGGCCCGGGCAGCGATGGCACGAGCGGACGCCGGGATTCGTGTCGCGGTCGAGCGTCTGCTGGGAGCCCATCAACGCGCTGAGGGGCTGTTTTCGGAACCCGATCCCGAAAAGGCGTCTCGCTCCCTTCGCCCGGATGGATGCACGCTGGACTCGGCATCGGTCGCACCTCGCATACCCGGCTACGAGATCGGTGGGGAGATCGGCCGCGGCGGATTCGGAATGGTGTACCGCGCAAGGCAATTGGCTCCGGTTGAGCGGCCGGTTGCGGTCAAGGTCCTGCGAACCGAGCTGGCGACACCGGAAGTGATTGCCCGGTTCCGGGCGGAGTCGCGCACCCTGGCGCGGATGAACCACGCCGGAATTGCCCGCGTGCTCGATGCCGGTCTTGATGATCATCATCGACCGTTTCTGGCGATGGAACTGGTGAGCGGCGAACCCATCACAGAATACTGTGAAACGAACGTTCTGACCGTGCGAGAGCGCGTGCAACTGATGATCGAGGTGTGCAACTCGGTCCATCACGCCCACCAGCGTGCGGTGATTCATCGCGATCTCAAGCCGGCGAATATCCTGGTGGAGCGGATAGATCATCGACACCAGCCGCGGGTAATCGATTTCGGAATCGCGAAGATACTGGAAGAGAACGTCGATGAGACCCGGACCCAACTCGGCACGCGGCTGGGCACGCCTCGGTACATGAGCCCCGAACAGGCCAGCGGAAGCGACAGCGCAGATGTTCGGTCGGATGTGTACGCGCTGGGCGTCCTTCTGTGTGAAGTATTGACCGGACAGGTACCGCGCGAGCCCGCCGGAACGGACGCTGCCAGCGGATCACGCGCCGGCTCGCGTGCCGTTCGGCCGAGTCAGCTCGCAGCGTCCTCCAGGTCCGAAGTCGCGCTGCGCCGTCGGGAGCTGCGGGGCGACCTGGATCGCATCGTCCTGAAGGCGGTCGCGCTGGATCCGGATGAACGATACGACTCTGCTGCCGCGCTGGAAGACGATCTGCAGCGCTATCTCGACGGTCTGCCCGTGGTTGCCACCGCACCAAGCGTGCTTTATCTCACTCGGAAGCTCATCACCCGGCGCAAACTGACCAGCGCGGTGTCGCTGCTGGCCGTGGTGTCGCTCATCGTCGGAGTGACCGCCGCCACGTACGGGATGAAGCGGGCCAACGTGAGCCGTGTTGAAGCCGAACAACAGACGCTCCGCGCCGAGTACGAGGCGACTATCGCCAGCGAGATCAATGAATTCTGGATCGACATCATTCAGCGCAGCAGCCCCCAGGAAGCGCGCCGGCCGGACCTGCAGGTGCGCGAAGCCCTCGATCTTGCAGCGCCGCGTCTGGCGGATCAGATTCGCGATCCGAAAGTTCGTCGCCGGCTGCACGAGACTTTCGCCGACGCTTACCACGCACTGGGCCTGGCGACACCGCAGCTTCATCATGCGCAGCAGGCGCAGGCCCTGTGGCAGAGTTCAGCCGATGATGATCCGGTTGTGGCGGTAGAAGTCCATCTCAAACTGGGCCGCGCGCTTCTGGAGGCCAATCGGGTGGAAGAAGCCCGGGCACCGCTTCTGACCGCGCAGTCGATCTGTGAGTCGGCTGGCGGGCCCGTCCGCCGCCATCTGCCTGAAGTACTTCGAACGCTTGCCGGTGTTGCTACGGCCCGGGGCGCATTTGATGAAGCAGAGCGGATCCTGATCGACGCGGTCAGAGAGTCGCGGGAGTTGCTTGGCCCGCGCCATCGCATGACGTTGTCCAACGAGGAAAAACTCGGCCTCGCCCTCACCAGGGTCGGCCGTTACCAGGACGCGATCGACCGCCTTCAACCGGTACTCCGGGCGCAGCGGGAAGTGCTGGGCGACGACCATCCGGACTCGCTTGCAACGTTGACGGTTCTGGCGAGCGCCAAGGATAGTCTCGGCCGCTTTGAAGAAGCGGAGGGCGACTACCAGACCCTGCTCGCACAATCCTCACGAACGCTCGGCGACGACCACCCCCACATTCTCATGGTGAAGGGCAACCTGGCGAAGTTGCTCAACAACATGGGACGGCTCGACGAGTCCGAAGCGCTCTATCACGAGGTTCGCAACGCCTACATGCGCTCCGCCGGTCCGGACCACCCCAACACGCTTACCGTGTCGGCGAATCTCGGCGTCCTGCTGATGAGTCAGAAGAGATACGTGGAAAGTGAAACGCTCATGATCGAAGTAGTTGAAGGGAGAGTGCGCGCCCTCGGCCCGGCCCATCCGTTGACGCTCAATGCACAACAGGCGCTTGCCACCGTGTACTACTACACCGGGCAGTTTCACGAGGCGGCATCGCGTTATGCAGTTGTACTCGAGCAACTTCGGGAAGCCGTCTCTCCCGGCGCGATTCACCTCGCCCCGGTGTTGCGAAATCTCGGAGCGACCCTCTGCGAACTTGACCGATACGGCGAAGCACTACCGCTGCTCATCGAGAGTTACGAGATTCTTCTGAAAACTTTCGGGCCGGACCACTCCGAGACGCACCGCGGCCTGGAGTTTCTTTGCGAAGCGCTGCTGAACATCGAAGAAGCTGACGGGATCGAGCTGTGGCATGAGCGATGCGGGAGAGGGGAACGGGATGACCAAGTAACGGAGTGGAGGGATTGAGGGAGGCACGAAGGGATCGGCGACGGCAAGAGTCCTGACACTGTCAAGTTCGCCTTCCGGTATCAAGCCTCATGACCACCATGACGGCAGACTCGCTGCGCTCGCTGGCCATGGCCGGCGCGCACGGAGCTTTCGGTACGCACGTCACCCGCCCCTTCTTCACTCGTGCCTTTCTCCCATGTCACCTGGCGCGGCCGTTTCCGCCTGTCCGGGTGAGGGGCATCCGGCGTCCGTCGTGGCCGCCCGAACTGTCAGCCCAGATCCGGGCAGAACACCCGGAACGATCTGATCACCGCAGGAAAAAGGACTCCATGGACCATGAAACCGTACACACTGCTTGCCGCCGCCGGAATATCGCTGACGTTGTCCGCCGGCGCTCTCGCTGACGCCTACACCTATCGGACCGTTGCGAAGACCGGCGACCTCGTTCCGGAAGTCGGGGGAACTTTCACCGGCTTCGGCTATCCGCGCATCAACGCTCACGGGCAGGTCGCCTTCTCCGCGATGCGCACCGGAGATGTCGGCCACGTTGGCATGTGGATGACGACGCCCAATGCTTCCGGAGAACTGGAGACGATCATGCTCAGCGGGGTGCAGGCTCCCGGTGCGGCCCCGGGCGTGGTCTTCGGCGCGTTCAGTCCCTATCTGCTGGCGCCGGAACTCAACAACGCGGGCAACGTCGCAATCTCGGTCCCCATTGCCGGACTTCCGGATTCGAACGCCAACGGCCTGTTCCGATACGTCGACGGCGAACTGACCAGGCTCGCCATCCCCGGCGATGCCGCACCGGGTATCGGCGGCGGAGTCATATTCCACCGCTTCAGCGAAACGCCCGGCTTCAGCGACGGCAACCTCATGGCGTTCGGGGCGATGCTTGCCGGCCCCGGCGTCACTCAGAACAACAACACCTCCATCTACATGAACTGGTTTGGTGGACTCAACCTGGTCAAGCGCGAGGGCTCGCCCGCGCCGCCTGACGGCTTTGGCTGGACCTGGGGTGCGAACTCGCCGAATCCTTTCAGCCCGAATGCCCTGCCCCTGGTTCAGATTGCCCCCACCGGCCGGGTCGGATTCGACTCGCAGCTCTTCACCAACCTGGGAGCGACCTCCTCACGATGGAGCGGATGGCCCGGGGCGCTCTC
>SLDM01000486.1 GCA_007125255.1 Phycisphaerales bacterium | reverse complement strand
CTGGCCGGGCTCCTTGATGACATCCAGGTCTTCGTGACCCTCGTAGTACGCCCATTCGATGACGGCCACGTTGACGGTGGCGCCGCGGACCCCGCCATAGACGGGATGGAACTCTTCAACATCCGCGCCGATCCCGAAATCATCGATCAGGAAACGTCCCAGGCCGTACAGTCCCGCATAGGGGTTTCCGATCGCGAAGGGGTCGTTCACATCGATGTTGTCTTCGAGGAACCACCCCTCCCCGGTCCGTCCCTCGACCGTCGGCGTCAGCAGGGAATCATACGTATCTTCATCTCCGGTGTACGGCCCGAAGGTCCGGTAGCCCTGAGCGCTGGCCAGGTTCGGCGTCGCTCCCTCGCCGGAATCATCCAGCAGGCAGTCGTCAAGAGAGAGCGCAATGGTCGCGCAGTCAAGGCCCCACGGACCGGTGCAGCAGGTCTCCTCGATCGCGCAGACGGCGTTACAGCACTCGGGGTCCTCACACCCGCCGATCCCGTTGGGCTCGAAACAGCTTCCGGTGAACGGGCAGGCGCAGCGGTTGGCGCCGATGTCCGTTTCGCAGAAGCAGTTGGCAACACTCACGCAGACGGGGTTCCACTCGCCAAACGCTTCGATACAGCAGAAGGGGAAGATCTCACACACCGTCTCGCAGCAATCTTCGTCGGCGCAGTACGGGGTCGGGTTCGGAATGAAGCAGTCACCGCCGGCCGGCTCACCGCACTCCAGCTCTTCGCACGGATCATCATCGGCCGGGTCCGCCGGGCACGCGCCTCCGGGCAGGTGAACCCCGCCGGCAGCCTGGCAGAGGGCCTGGTTGGCGGCGGCGATACAGTCGGTCAGCACGCAGCAGGCACCGGGATCACACGCGCCGGGTCCACACTGCAGGTTGTTCCCGAAGTCGCCACCGGCCAGATCGCAGAGCCCGCGGAGCGTCTCGTCACACGCCCCGCCGTCGCAGCACGCGCCCTGGTCGCACGGCGAGCCGGCGCAGCTGACGATGCCGTCGAGCCACGTGCCGTTGAGATCATCACACTGCGCCTCGGTCACATCCTCCTGGCAGTTTCCGTTCGGGCGGCAGCAGGCCGCGGTCGGATCACCACCCGGCATGCGGTAGATATCCACCTTCGGATCAAAGAGAACGTACTCAACCTCGTCCAGGAAGTGAATCTTCCGGGCCGCATGTTCGAGCAGATCGACCGGCCCATCGATGAAGAACATGCCCGCCAGGTCCGGCTGGGCGCGGCCGCTCATCAACTCCGCACGTCGTTCCAGGCTGCGAAGCTCTTCCTCGCTCATGTTGATCAGCGGGCGGAGCCGCAGGTCGAACTCTTCGACGATGTCGGCAAACGTATCGACCTGACGCCCGCCCCGTGAGCGGACCTGGCCGCGTTCCGCCGGGGCGAGACGGGCCTGAACATCATCCTTGAACTTGACGATCAACTGATCGTTCGTCATGCCGGGAATGCGCCGGATCGATTCGACCGGTCGTTTCGCGCGCGGCCGGCGCGGCTCCAACTCCTCGACCCCGATGCCCCGCGGCTGAAGAAACTGCAGCTGGGGACGCTCCACGTGCTCCATGCCCTCCTCGCGGATGATCGCCTCGGCGAACTCCCGGATCCGGCGCTGGGCGCGCTCGGGCTCGCTCAGCTCCTCCAGATCGGCTTTGGCTTCCGCCGGGACGCGCCGATCCGACACGTTGACCCCGCCGGGGGCGGCGCCGAGACCGGCGGGTTGAATCGAAACCCGTTCCTCCTCGGAAGTCTCCACCGCGGAAAGTAACCCGAAGGGCAGGAGAATTGCGATTGCAATAAAGCACGCGAGCCAGGCAAGATTTTTCAGGGGCATCTTCAACAACTCCGTAGCCATGTGCCAAGTCAGCGGGGCGTCTCGCTGCGGTTGATCTTTGAGTCAACACCGTAGCGTACCACCGGATCGCCCGACCGTCCATCGGGATGAGCGATTCGACCGGAGCAATCAGGTTTCTGCGCTTTTTTCCTGTCGCCCCAAGGGCCGAAAAGCCGGCGGCCGGGACCGCGGCGGGGCTCACTGGACGGCCAGCCGTGGGGCCGGACGAATCGTCGCACCGGGCGCAGCACGTGGAAGCGGCCGGCCGAACGCCACGTCACCGCCACGGCGCCCGCTGCCGGCGGATCGAACCTGAACCGGCCTTCGGCGCGCGGCGCCGGTTCGGTCAGTGGTCGTACATTTCCGCCGGATGATCGTTCGGCATCGGACCGCCCTCGGGCGTCCACCAATCCGGGCGATCCGCTTCATCCACCCGGTACTGCTCTTCCGGCGGCGCTTCCCGGTACTCGATACCGCGGCGGATCGAGACTTCGATGCGGCGGGCGCTTGCCGGCGGGACCGTCATCGAATTGCGCAGTCGGCCCCAACTCGTTCCGATGTCCCAGACCTGATAGCGCATGAGGTCCGGGGTGTAGACCGGGTCGTCGCCACCATCGGGCACGAAATCCAGCGTTAACTGCTTCCCCGGCGGAATGTCCATGACGAAGATCTCTTCGTCCGTGCGCAGATCGATCATGGTGATCGTCTTCGGGCTCGTCTCCGTGGAGTGGTACGTGGTCGATCCAAACGAGGCGGGCATGAAGCCGCCCCGCGGTGAATGACACCCCGGCAGGATGCTGACCGCCAGGCACACCGCGCCGGCAACACCCAGGCCGATGATCGAAGTTCGAACGATTCCCGTCTGCTTCTGCACGAGTTGCTCCTTCTGCCGCCGGCGGCGATCGATCGATTCGCCCCGCCACTCGGCATCACCTTATCGTCTTCCGTCGGGTCCGGCCAGTAGCATCGAGGCCAACCGCGCCTCGCCCCGATTCCCGCTCATGTTATCGTCCGTTCATGTGACCGTATCCGCGAAAATTCGGCTGAAATGCACCCCCTGCGGCGCGGCGAACGGGCCGCTCTCCACCCCCTGCGTTCCTCAAGCCGGTACAGTACGGCGCATGACCGCTCCGGTTCTCCCCTTTCGCATCGGCCACGGCTACGACCTGCACCGGCTTGAACCCCCCCCGCCCCGCGGCCGGGGCCGCCGGTTTGTCCTCGCCGGAGTCACCTTCGACCATGACCGCGGACCGGTCGGCCATTCCGACGGCGATGCGGCGTACCATGCCCTGACCGACGCCCTCCTCGGCGCCCTCGGTGAACCGGATATCGGCCAGCTCTTCGCCGATGACGACCCGCGCTGGGATGGGGAGGACTCCGGCATCTTTCTCGCCGAAGCCGTCCGCCGGATGCACGCTCACGGCTACCGTCTCGGCAATGTGGACATGACCGTGATCTGCGAGCGCCCGAAGCTCAGCCCCCACAAGAATTCCATGGTGGGGAATCTGGTCCGCCACCTCGGATGTGACCCGAGCCAGGTCAATCTCAAGGGCAAGACCCACGAAAAGGTCGATGCCGTCGGGGAAGGCCGCGCGGTCGAGGTCCACGTCGTCGCCCTGCTGAGCCGCGCGGAAGAGGCCGGATGACTTCGCTCACCCCGTTTCGCCGTGAGACCAGATCGATGTGACGTGCGAGATCGCGCTGGCGATGTCACGGGCGCGATCGGCACCCGCTTCGCGTTCCACGACCAGGTTGACGGCGCGGCGCCACCCCTTCACCTCTTTGAGAAACGCCTCCCAGTCGACTTCGCCCTCGCCGAGGGGAACTTCGGTTCCCCACGCGCCGGGGCCGGGTGCGGAAATGGCATCCTTCAGGTGAATCTGCCGCACGTTGCCGGCAAGTTTGCGGAGCGCTTCGACCGGATCCCCCGTGCCGTAGAGAATCATGTTCGCCGGATCGAAATTGACCCCGACATTCTGTCGGTCGAGCTCGTCGAGCACCGCCAGGAGGGTCGCGGCGCTCTCCTGCCCGGTCTCCAGGGCGATGTCGATACCGCGGGTCGCGAAGAGATCGGCGATCTCCGCCAGCCGGCGCAGCATGACGAGGCGTTCCGGGTCGCCGGCGGACTCAGGGAGAAAACCCGCGTGGAAGGTGACCAGTTCGATGCCCCGATCGGCGGCACACTCGGCGATCCGGGCGGCGTGTTCGCGGTTGGCCTCCCAGGTGGCATCCGGCCGCACGCCGCCGGTTCGCGCGATCGACTCCGGTGAGGTGTAGTCCTCGCCCACCATCGCCATCATTCCGCTGACGAGTTCGATCTGCCATTTCTCCAGAAGATCGAACACCTCCTCCCACCGGGACGGCTCCCGAAACAGCGGGGAGAGGGCGAGCTGCACCCGGCGGCACTCCAGTGGCTCGAGCCGCTCGAGCAGATGATTCTGATCCTCCGGCTGGAGGGACCAGGTGCAGACGGCCAGACGGGATTCCATGGTCGCATTCATCTCTTGAGCACCGGTCGCGGGATGTCTCGGGGTGGAAAAGGAGAGGGGAACGACACGTCGCCACACCGGCGGTTTGCTCGGGTTCCGACTGGAAACGCCGGCCGACGGTGGAATCCGCTCCGTGAGCCGATTAGCATACGCTCTTCCACATGAGATGTGTGATCCGCCGGAGCGCCCGGCCGTGGGTCGCGCGGATGTGGCTGCTCCCCAGGGAATCGACCGGTGACGATGGCCAAAGCCGAATCGACGATGAACCAACGTGATCGATCCCGTCCGGATCGTCAGGGGCGCCGTACGCTCGGCCAGCGGCTGGAGGCGTTCATCAGTCGGCTGAGCACCCGGAACAACTTCTGGCACAAGGTCTGCTCGCTCATCTGGCTTCCCTATGCCTTCCGTTCGGGCATCTCGATGAAGCGGCTCAACTCCACCAGCTTCAGCGCGGTGCTGCCCTTCAAACGCATCAACCGGAACTGGTACAACGCCATGGCCGGGGCGGCGCTCCTGGGAAACTCGGAAGTCGCGGCCGGCATGTACCTCTTCAGCGAGTGCGGCAGTGACTACATCGTCGTCTGCAAGGAGATGAACTACCGCTTTCTCCGCCCCTGCATGGGACCGGCGGTCTACCACATCGTCAATGCCGAGGACGTGCAGAAGAAGATCGCTGAGGGCGGTGAGTTCAACATCGATCTTGAACTCGAGATCCGTCAGCAGATGAAGAAGAAGGGCAAGGAACTGCGCGTCGGCCGGTGCATGATCACGTTTCACTGCACGCCGAAGTCGCACATGCGCGAGAAAGCCCAGCGTCGCCGCCAACGCGACGGCGACAAGGCGCCCGCGGTGGCGGAGAAAGTCTGATACCAGGCCCACTTTGGAAATCGGGCGCCGGACAACGAGCCGCGGAGAACGCCGAGCAGATCAGTTT
>SLDM01000471.1 GCA_007125255.1 Phycisphaerales bacterium | reverse complement strand
TGACTCCCCCGATGTGCGTATGAACGTCCAGAATCGGCGCCGGCGGGGCACCGAGGCGCCCGGCCTCGCGGACGTAGTCGAGCCCGAGCCGGTTGGACGGCCGGGGTGAACCCGCGGTTTTCGATTCGCCTTCGATCTCGGCAGAGCTGCGCGTCATTCGGGGGGATCCTAGGCGGGTACTCCGCCGTTGGCAGTTCGGGTCACTCTTCGCACCCGGAGCGCGGGGTGGCGGCGGATCCGTTCGACGAACGGTTCGGGTGTTCGGCGTGGTTGCGCAGCAGGTCGCGCACATGCCACGCCAGGGCACGGTCGAAGGCCGCCTCGGAGAACCGCTCCGCATTGACCCGACACGCATCGGATCGGAACTGCCTCGACTCGAACGAACGGACCGCGTCCCGGATCGCATCCGGTTCGGGAGCCGTAAAGAAACTTCCCGTGGCTTCCGTCACCGTATCCAGCGCCCCGCCGCCGCGGAAGGCGATGACGGGACAACCGGCGGCCTGCGCTTCCACGGGAACGATGCCGAAGTCCTCCTGCTGCGGAAAGATCAGGGCCCGGGCGCGGCGATAGAGGTTCAGGACTTCCTCGTCGGAGACGCCCCCGAGCATCTCCACGGTCGGCCCCGCCAGCTGACGCAGAGCCGCTTCCTGGGAACCGGTACCGACGACCTTCAGGGAGAATCCATGTCGGTTGGCCGCTTCCACGACAAGGTGCGTTCGCTTGTACGGCTCCAGCGCCGCCACGACGAGATACCACGATTCGCGCGTCACGGACGGATCGACCGTGAAGTAGTCCGTGCGGACCGGCGGATGAACCACCGCCGCCTCACGCCCGTAGGCCCGCTGAATCCGGGCGGCGGTATGCCGACTGTTGGCGAGAAAACGGGTGACGCGGCCGGCGGTGCGGCGATCCCAGCGCTGGAACCAGGGGCGCCACGCATTCAGTCCCATCGCTCTCAGCCGCCCGCCGGAACCGGCCCGATAGTCATCGGTCTGCTCCCAGAAGTAGCGGGCCGGGCTGTGGCAATAGCAGAGATGCGGCACGTGGGCGGGAGGACGAATAGACTTCATCACCGCGGAGCTCGTCGAGATCACGAGGTCACACGGCGCGACCTCGAGTGAACCGACCGCAGCGGGCATGAGCGGCAGCATCCATCGACGCAGCGCACCGGTCGCGCCGGGAAGTCGCTGCAGCCAACTGGGCCGAACGTCACACGAATCGATCGCTTCCGTGAGCGGTCGACGATTGGTCACCAGCGTGTAGAGCGGGGCCGGCCCGAACTGCTGCACGATCCGATCAAGGACCAGCTCGCCCCCCCGGCGACCGACCAGCCAGTCGTGGGCGTACACAATCCGTGCTTCCGGCGGCGCGGTTGGGACTGACCCGGAAGGCGTGGCGGGTGCGCGGGACATCCTGTTCATGGTAACACCCGCGCCCCCGGCGGCGGGCGCCCCCCGGGGAGGGGGCCCGGAGGGCAGTCCGGGGGGGCAGTCCGGGGGGCATCTGGTAAACTTCTCTCCATGAGACTACTTAAGGCGTTGTCGGGCTTTCGCAAACGCGCTCTCGTGCTCGTCGATGAGCAGAAACGCATGCTCGCCCGATTTCACGAGGATGCGGACGAAGCCAAGCGGGCGTTCTACCACTTCAACGGCGAGGGAGGCGCGGTCAAGCGGAACTTCGATGCGGAGCTGATCGAGCGCGCCGTCGAGTTCGGCTACCTGTCCTGGCCGCGCAAGATCGCGCAGGACGTCCGGGGCAAGGACATCCTCGACGTCGGCTGCGGGACCGGTCTGCATGCCGTCGGCTACGTCGTGGTCGGCTGCCGAACGTACACCGGGATGGATCCGAAGGTCGATCTCGACAGTGACCGCTCCAAGGATCTGCGCGCGAAAGAGTGGTCCCGCTTCGGCTGGACCCCGCGCGAGATGATGGAGCGGATTCCGAATGTGTCAATCGTGCCGGGCACGTTCGAAGTCTTCACGGCGGACCAGACCTTTGATCTCGCCATTCTGCACAATGTGACCGAGCATCTGCTTGATATTGAAACGGTGTTTGCGGGAATGTGGGAGCGAATTCGGCCCGATGGCGAAGTGCTGTTCAATCACCACAATTTCTACTGCTGGAACGGACACCATCGCCCCCCCAAGTGGGTCGCGGAGATCGATCCGGACGATGAGCAGCAGAAGAACTATGTGGACTGGGCGCATCTTGACTTCGATCCGCCGCCCGGCCATGCCTTCCTGACCAAGCTCAATCGCATCCGGCTGGATGACCTTCGCGCCCTGACCGATCGCTACTTCGATATCTACCACTGGGAGGAGATTCCCATCGACAGTGCGCGAGGCGCCGATCGCCTGACTCCGGAGATTCGCCAGCGCCACGCGCAGTACTCGGCGCGGGAGTTGACCGTTCAGAACGTGCTCTGCCGCGCGAAAAAGCGGGAGACGCCGCTTGCCGGTTGAGTGAGATTCATCCTGGCCGCCCGCGCGACCCCCGCCGCGGATGACCCCCGCTTCACTGGCCCTGCTCGATGCGCGGGTCGACCCAGGCGTAGAGCACGTCCACCACCAGGTTGAAGAGGATCAGCATCGTCGAATAGACGAGCACGATCCCCATCATCAGGGTGAGGTCCTTGCTGAGCACCGAATCGACGAAGTGCACACCGATCCCCGGAACCGCGAAGACCACTTCCACGACGAAGGAGCCGGTGAGCGCGGCCGCGGCGGCCGGGCCGAGATAGCTCAGAACCGGCAGGCAGGCGTTCTTGAGTGCATGCTTGAGAACCACCTTCCACTCACGCACGCCCTTGGCGCGGGCGGTCCGGATGTAATCGGCCTGGAGCTGTTCGATCATGCCGAACCGGGTCAGCCGTGCGATGTACGCGGCAAAGGGCAGCGAGAGTGTGAGCGCGGGCAGGATCAGATGTGACCAGCCCCCCCAGCCGCCGATCGGCGCAAGCGGCAACCAGACCGCGAAAACGATGAGCAGTGCGGTGCCGACGACGAACGTCGGCAGGCTGATCCCGATCAGCGCGATGAGCAGCGAGCCGACATCAAGCCAGCCCCCGGGCCGAACGCTGCCGATCACCCCCGCGCCGACGCCGATGAAGACGGCCAGGACCAGGGCGGCGGTGCCGAGCGTGATCGAGACGGGGAGGCTGGCGCGGAGGATCTCGTTGACGGTCCAGTTCTCGTGCCGCAGGCTCGGCCCGAAATCGAGCGGGCGATCGTGCCGCCCGATCAGCCAGCTCACGCCGCTCGCCTTGCCGAGGTAATCCCAGTAGAACCGCCACGGACTATCGAGGGCGTACTGCTCGCGCATGGCGCGGGCGATCTCCTCGGGCGGCTGGCGCGCTTCATCCTGCTGCAGGGGATCGCCCGGAACGAGCCACGCAAGCACGAACGTGACGGTGTAAATGACCAGCAGGATCAGCGGCAACTGGATCAGGCGTCGAAGAATCAGCGCGGTCATTCGCCGTCCACCTCGACCTGCCAGAAGTACTGCACCATGCGCGGATGGGTACTGATGCCGCGCACACGAGAAGGATCGAACATCTGGGTCTGCGTGAGCTGACAGATCACGAGCATCGGCACCTCTTCCTGGAAGAGGTGAGCTTCACACTTCTCCAGCAGCCGGAAGCGCGCCTCGGGATCACGCTCCGCCGCGGCCCGGTCGAGCAGGTCATCCACGTACGCGCTGGCGAAGCGTCGATGGTTGTTCCCGTCATCGGAGCGGCAGAGGTTGAGGAAGGTCACGGGATCGCCGAAATCCCCGTACCACGTACCGCGCGCGATCATGAAGTTTCCCGTGCGCAGATCTTCGCGGTAGAACCGCGTGTCCACGCCGCGCAGTTCAACCCGCACGCCCAGTTCACGCTCCCACTGCGACTTGAGTTCCAGCGAGATCCAGCGGTAGCGCGGAGAGTTGGTCGTCCAGAGAATTTCGACGGTGGGAAACGCGTCGCCCGCTTCGTTGGTGCGTACCCCGTCGCCGTTGCGGTCGATCCAGCCCGCCTCCTCAAGCTCCCGGCGCGCATGGGCGGGGTCGTAGCCGACACCTTCGGGGTTGCGGTAGCCGGGAATCGCGCCGCGGGGAATGAGCGACGTCAGGACCGGCTCGTTCAGCCGCGTCACCTGGCGCACGATGGTTTCGCGGTTCACGCTCCTGACAAAGGCGCGGCGGACGGCGGCTTCGGCAAACGGGTTGGCCCGGCCGCCGGGCAGTTCCGGCCGGCAGTTGAAACTGTAAAAGTCCACGCCGAACGCGGGAAACTGGTGCAGATCCCGTCTTTCATCGCGGGCGGGGGGCGGCAGGTGGGAGATCGCATCGAGCGGTTCGAGCCCCTCCTGCTCGAGCGCGGTCAGTTGCGAGGCGTGCCGCTGGACGTACCTGGCCCGCTGCGCGAGCATGTCCGGCTGGTAGCCCACGCCGACATCCGGCAGCCAGTCGGCGCCCCCCGAAGCGAACGCGAGCACCGCCGTGTTGGCATCATCGATCACGTTGATCAGGACCGACCGGCTGCGGACGAGCTCCGGCCGGTGGTAGTACCGGTTCATCTCCAGACGCATCTCGCGCTGGAAACGCCAGCGATCGAGCGCAAGGGGGCCATTGGAGATGAGCGTGCCGACCTTCGCCCAGTTGTGCGTCGACTGGACACGGCCGGTGGATGCACTCAGCGCCAGGCGGGATCGCTGCGCGAACGAGGGCGGGTCGATCGCATGCCAGCCGGACTCGCCCGCGCGCTGCTGCCGTTGATCGTCCAGCGACCAGCCCTCAACCGTCGGGCGGTGAACCGGCATGAAGATCGGCAGGCACATGAGTTCCAACACGTACGGCGTGGGCTGAGCGAGCGTGTACCGGATCGTCCGGTCATCGAGCACCTCGATGCCGACGGTCTCATGGAATCGGGCCTTCGTGTCGCGCCAGAGCGCCTCGGCCGCCTCCGGAGCGCGATCGGCTTTCCCGGAGAAGCGTTCGAGTTGATCCGCACGCCACTGGAGAAACTCGCGCGCCCCCTCAACGACGTAGAACATGCTGGTGTAGTACGACGCGGTCTCCGGCAGGAGCGCCCGGAAAGCGCTGTAGTGAAAGTCGTGGGCGGTGACGGGATCGCCGTTGGACCAGCGGGCATCACGGCCGATCGTGAAGGTGTACTGCCGATCGTCGGCGGAGATCTCGGGCCATGATTCCGCCGCGGCGGGCAGGATGGAGAAGTCTTGATTGTCCCATCGGACCAGACCTTCGTAGAGCGAGAACGCGATCCGAAAATCGCGCAGATAG
>SLDM01000228.1 GCA_007125255.1 Phycisphaerales bacterium | reverse complement strand
ACTCGAGAAGGAAGCGATCCGGCAGACCCTGGGGATGACCGGCGGCAACCGTGAACAGGCGGCGCACCTGCTCGGGATCGGGGAGCGAACGCTCTACCGGAAGCTCAAGGAGTACGGCTTGCGCTAGTTTCCGGTGCGGCTCGGCCACCGGCGCGTACAACCACGCCGGTTCCGGCAGCGCGGTCAGCCGCCGGTCGTGAGGTAGGACTGGCTCATCGAACCGGTACTGGTATCGATCTCGACAATGATCCAGTAGGTGCGATCACCCTGCGGAATACCGAGGTTGATGTTCGGCGCAAGGCCGAACTGCTCGAGGCCGCCGTGCGGCGCGAAGCGGAGATCGGTTCCCCCCGTCCCCAGCCGGGCGTTGAGCAGGATGTCGCCGACACTGCTGGCGCGTCCCGAGCCGAACGAAACCAGGTACGGTTCTCCGGACTGGGGATGGGTGATCGGGTCGCCGGGGTTGTCGGCGTAGGCGAGCCAGTACCGACTGTTGGCGTTGTCGAACCGCACCAGCACCGGCCGATCCGGTTGGGCCATGGTCATCACCTGGGCCAGCTCCAGATCGGAAATGACGATCGAGGCACCCGCCTGCAGCCGCAGTCGGGTGTTGTCGGTCAGCATGGGCATGACGAGCACCGCGACCATTGCAAGGATGGTGATGACCATCATCATTTCGATGAGGGTGAAGCCGTCCCGCCGGAGGACGGATGCGCGCGGTCGTCGAAGGTTGGGAGGAAAGATCAGGAAAGTCTTCACGGGCTGATTTCCCAGGTGGAGACGTCGTAACCGTGGGCCACGATGGCGTACCGCACGGGAACGGTGCGGGGCGTCGGATCGCTGGTGGAGGACGAGGTCGAGGCCGTGCCGCTCGAACCGCCGAAACCGAGCAGACGGCCGATGATCCCCGTCACCGCGTCGGTGGTGGTGCCGAGGGCATCAACCAGGTCCTGAACCAGACCGGTCGAGAGCTGTTCGACGTCCTGGACTTCCTGGCGAATGCGGCCGTCTTCGTCGAAGAGCAACGAGCCCGGATAGTTGTAGCCGTGACGGGAGTCCAGCGCGTGATCGTAGTAGATCGAACTCGCCAACCGCGCGAGGAGACGGTGCGATGCCACCCGGCCGTAGAGGGCGGATGTGTCAGTCAGAACGATCTCGCTGCTGGGGGCGTAGATGCTGCCCTTGACGAGCGAGTTCCCGGAAAGCTCCCATTGCAGCGGATCGGTCACGTCATCATCGATACTGAAGATGTTCAGACGCTTGATGTCGTACCAGTCGGCGTGGCCGGTCGTATCCCGGATATTCTTCGCGGCCCGGAAATTGCCGACGTAGGCGCTCTCCTGGCTGTAGTCGCCGCCGACGAACATCGTCAGCGTGGAGTCGCTGCCGATCAGTTCGATCCACGATTCCGGATTCAGTTTGACGTTCCCCTTCACCACGAGCGTGACGTTACCGGCAATTTCGATGCCCGAGCGGGGCATCAGCTCAAGATGGTTCTCGACCAGCACGGTCGTGTCACCGCTGATGTGCAACCGCCCGGTATTCTGCTGGACCTGGATCCCGCCGAAGCTGCGGGATTCGCTGATCGAGCCGGAACTGCCGAACACGATCACGCCGGGACTCGACCCGCCCGCCTCGGCGGGGCCGGTATCGGGGGGAGGTGAGTTCGGCATGGGGATGGTATCGTCCAGTCCGCGCTGGCGAACATCGTGGTCCGAAGAATTGCTGATGACGCCGTCCGAACCGCTCCGGTGGTAGATTTCGGTATCCACCGAGGCAGACCGATGACGCAGCCGGACACGGCCGGTGTCGGTCGACTGGGTCCCGATCGAGATCGTCTGACCGAGCTGGCTGAGAGGCGATTCCGGCCAGCGCGTCACGATCGAATCATCCTCCATCGAGAGATGATCGGCGGCGAAGACCGCGAACTCCGCAAGATCGAGATTGAGCTTCGTCTGCGGCTTGGGAAGTATCTCCACCTGGCCCCGGGTGGTCTGTTCGATCGGACCGACGCGGGCGGTGCTGGTGAGAACCAGATAGATGCTGTCCGCCGTCGGCGGCAGACCGGTGAGCTGGTCGACCAGTGACACGTCGAGCGTGCCGCCGGAGATCACGTAGTTCTGCAGCAGCTGCCCGCTCGCGGGTAAGTTGAGCAGAGCTCCCTCCGTCTGGAGGGTTGCGATGGCCAGGTCGATCCCGCTGTTGGCGGCCCAGCGCGCTTTCGCGGTTTCGGTCACGTTTTCCCCGATCAGCGCCGAGTTGTCGCGGCTGGAGAGGTAGGCCACCGTCACGATGGTCGCCGTCATCAGACTGATGAGGACAAGCAGCATGGACATCCCGTGACGAGGTCGGGGACGGTGCTGGTTCTGATTGTGCCTGAAGGTTTGCATGGCGCTTCTCCCATCATTCGGTGGATCGGTCTGCAGGTCAGTAGGCGGGCTCGTGATGGTGACGAATGGCGCCCGAGGCAATGGTCTCGAACGTGTCGTCACCCGCGGCGAACCGAAGCCGGTAGGTCAGCAGCCGCGCGACAAGGGGGGAACTCGCGTCGGCCGTCAACGTGACGGAGTCCAGACCATCCACCAGTGTCAAACGGGCCAGGTGTCCCCGTGCGTCGTAGAAATCCCGGACGCGCGGCCAGTCACTGTCCGCGGGGAACTCCCGGTCGGCCAGGTCCGTTTCCGTCTGGGACCAGTTCTCGGGGAACTGGACGAAGGAGACGGTGATCTCGCCCGCACTCGCGTCGTAATCCAGCCAGCGGACCTCGGAGGCGTGCACCGTCTCGCTCTGCTTCTGGTCATTGAACCAGAGCACGAGATTGGCGCCGCTCCGGTAGAGCACGCACCGTGAGGGTGCGATGTACGCATTCAGCCTCGCCTGGGCCAGGCTTGAACGCACCATCATCGAGCGGTTGTCGCGGCGCGTGTCGACCCCGACCGTGACCGCGTTCAGCATGCCGGCAATGGCCGCACCGACGAGCGCGGTGATGGTGACCGCGAGCATCAGTTCGATCAGGGAGAGTCCCCGTCGGAGATGGGGGCGGGGTGTGGCAGGCGTTGAAAGCATCGTGGAGAGTCTCGGAGGAGCGTGCGGGGTGATCGACCTTGCGTGCCGGGAAGGAGTTGGCGGCCCGGTCCGCCGGGATTCATCGGGGAACGTGGGCCGTGCGGCCGGATCAGCCGCCCGCTGGTTCGGGAATGAAGCGTTCCAGTTCGACCAGCACCTCTCCGGTGCGGTCGTACACCTGCACCCGGAGGTGTCGCCCGAGGACGCGGACGTCGCTGCCGGGCAGGTTGATGAGGTCCTGATGGATCTGGACGCGGCGGCCGATCTGATCGAAGCTCCCCGGTGCGGCGCTGCCGTCCATCGCGACGATGCTGCCGGGCGATTCGTCGTGGCCGTTCCACCCCATCAGGTCGGAGTACGCCTGGGTGGACAGGAAGCCCATCTTCTCCTCGGCGGCGATCACCGCGGCGATGCGCTGCTGGGCCTCGAAGGCGTGCTGCTGGCCGGCCGTGACCGCCAGGGTGACCGCCATGACCACCATGAGTAGAATGCCGATGGCCATCAGTGACTCCAGCAGTGTGAAGCCGCGGGAGTGCCGGTTCGGACGGGGACGGCGGGATGGATGGCGATGGGCGTACATGACTCCGATGGCTCCCTCGTGATCCTGAGTATCCGGCAACGCCCCCGTACTCGGAGCCGGTGGAAAGATCTGACTCATTCATCGAATGCACCGGACGCGGAAGTAACCGCCGGGGCCCCAAATCGCGCCGGACCGCTGCCCGGATCACGCCCCAGCCCGTACACTCTCTACGGTTTGACACCCCGCGTCCGATAGCGGGGCGTCGATTTCACGCCGAGGTCTATCATTTCCGACCTCCCCAGTCCGTAACCCGTCCGCAACCCGTCCGCAGCCGGACTCTGGCCGGTCCCACCCGAACCTCCCATGCCCTGGCTTCTCTGCCGCTACATCCTCGGTGAACTGCTTCGAACCTTTCTGCTGACGGCGGGCATTCTGGTCCTGGTGATCGCATTCGGTATCACCCTCCGGTCGTTTGCGGGCGAGGGTTTCTTTTCGGCCACGGATGTCGCCCGGTTTCTCGCTCTCGCCACGATCCCGATGATGCAGTTCGCGCTGCCGTTCTCGGCCGGCTTCGCAGCGACCATGGTGCTGCACCGTCTGGCCAGCGACAACGAGATTCTCGCCGCGGCGGTCAGCGGCATCAGTTATCAGAAGTTGCTTGCCCCGATCGTCGGTCTGGGTGTCGTGCTGACGCTGGCCATGGTGGTCCTGACCCAGTGGATGATTCCCAAGACCTGGGAGGTGATGGAACGAACCATCGCGGCGGACGCGACGCGAATCTTCCAGGCCCGCATTGACCGGGGCGTTCCGTTCCGCCTCGGCAACATTCAGATTCACGCCGACCGGATGCGAGTGCACGCGAATCCGCAGGGATCCTCGGCCGTCACCCGCATGGAGTTGCGGGGGGTCACGGCCGTTGAACTCGATCGGCAGGGGCGGGTCGACAAGGACATCACCGCGCGCGTGGCGGTGGTGGATATCTACCGCGAAGCCGGCGACACCTACATCAAACTGCTTATGGAAGATACGGTGATCTACGACGGCAGCAGCGGCCAGCTCGCCCGGATGCCGGAAGTCGAGCCGCCCCAGGCCATCGTGGTTCCCAGCGTGCTGCATGATGTCCTCCGCGCGAAGACGCGCCGGCAGCTCCTGACCCTGAAGCAGAATCCCGATCTCTACGGCGGCGTGGCGGAAGACAAGGCCGTCCTGGCGAACCGGATTGAAGCGCATCGCGCGTGGGCGGAACTGGACCGGCAGTTGCAGCGCGAGCAGCGCATTGAACTGGTGCAGTCGGGGCCGAGCCAGCGACGGTACGTCATTCAGGCGGAGGGCATCGATGCCGGTCGCCTGATCGGAGTCGACGGCGGGCCGATCGAGATCCGGCAGTTCGACGGAAACACCGCACTTCGGCGAATCAATGCCCAGCGTGCGGAGATCACCCGACTGGTCGGCAGCACGCTGGCCGGTTCATCCTACGACCTCGATCTCTTTCAGTGTGAGGTGATCGATCTGCAGGCGGCCGGGCTGGTCAATCGACGTGAGCGGCTGAGTGACCAGAACCTGATCGCGCGCGGCGTGGACGAGGTCAACTGGGTCGACTTCAACGCCGTGGAACTGCTCGAACATGCCCGAGAATTCGCCCGGGAGGACGGTGCGCCACTTGAAGGACCGATTCGGGAACTGGAGGGAAGGCTT
>SLDM01000251.1 GCA_007125255.1 Phycisphaerales bacterium | reverse complement strand
TTGTCCCTTCGGGCCAATCGGCTGCAGGCCACGGCACCCGCGCTACCCGAAGCATGAAGGCATGGGGGGCTCCATCCGATTGCGTGTTGACGGTGAGTGATGGCTCATCGATCAAGCTTCCATTGCGGCGGGATACAGCCAGAGTCTTCCGGTCACGCGCGCATTCCTTCATGTCACGCGGCCGATCTGGAACGCTGCCGAAGTGAGCGATGGTCAAACGCTTCGCACCTTCCTTCCGTCCCTTCATGCCTGTCCGCCGGCGATCTGCTCACACGCGCTGTGCCGAACCGTCTGCCGCTGCGGCTTCCAGCAATTCGACAATCCGATCCGTCCACGCCGACCAGTTCAGCACCGTCGTCGCCCGTGACCGAGCCGCGCTCGCCATGGTGAGATACCGTGATCGTGAGAGTGCCAGATTCGCAATGGCCGTTGCGTACGTCGCCGCGCTGGCGTGAACCGGCAGGACAAGTCCGGTTCGATTGTTGATGACGACCTCCGGAAGTCCGCCGGCGTCGCTGACGACACTGGGTCGACCGAAGTGAGCCGCCTCGCACGGGGCGATGCCGTACGCCTCGCCGATGGAGGGGAGCAGCATCAGGTGGCTTTCGCGCAGGATCTGTTCGCAGCGCGCACGATCGGCTGATTCAGACAGACGCAGGCGGCCGAGACACTGCGTGACAGGAGACCTGGCCGCTCGGCGGGTTGGTTCACCGATGTGCGTCAGCCGGGCGTTCCATCCATGGTGGGCAAGGCGCTCGGTGACTTCGACGGCAAAATCGACTCGCTTCCGGATGGGGTCGGCCGCAATGATGCAAAGTCGCAGGTCATCGCGCGAAGGCGCATCGACCGATTCTCCATTCCGGAAGGCGTCGCTGTGGGGAACGATGTTCGCTCCCATCGGTACCACGTGGGCACATTGCGGTATGAGGCCGTACTCATTCACCGCGGAGTCCCTTGCTGCCTGTGATGCGAATGCAGCAGTATGAACGCGCGCCATCGTGTGACTTTCATAGATGTCACAGAGTCGTCGATAGCCCGGCGATCGCCAACGATACTTGGGATAGGTGTCATTGATCAATCGGGCAGTGGCATCGCTGAAGTAAACGATCGGGCGCGATGTGTTCAGTTCATAGAGCATGGTGCTGATGCACACACCGAAGAGTACGTCGGGCTCAACCGCTTCGATGCCCGCGGAGACCGCATCGTTGGCCTTGTGCGTGTGACGCAGCCTCTTTCTGAACAATGGTCTGGAGAGAGACCACTCTGTTGCCATCCCCATCGCCTGGCGCAGACTTCGCCATGATTTCTTCGCCATCGCGGGTGTCCGCGAACGCACCGGATCGGGGATGATCCGCAACCGATCGGGCAGGGGAGTTCGATGCAGCGGAACAACCTCAAGGCCGCGATCCTCAAGGTGACTTCTCATGCGATACGGCATTCCGGAGAGCGCATTCGGATCGGATGAGTCAACTGGTGAGAGGAAGGCGACACGAAGGCGGGTGGCGCTGCGGTCAGCGCTTTTCCGCGCCTCTCGCAGATCTGCGCGTGCGGGCGGCACCGACGCGGCGCGATGCGCGTCATCCCCACACTCCCGGACGTTTCCGCGCAATAGCAGCATGCGTTTTCCGGCAATCAAGCGTTCCGTGGTCAGCAACGCACGAGAGGAGATCGACCAGCAGGCCCCGATCATGGGGCTACGGTGAGAGAGTGTCAAGCAGTGTGGATCACGGGCAGCTCTCTGAATGATTCAGCGAACGGTCTTCCGGCAGTGCTCGCCAGAGATGAGCCGAATCAGTCACAGCGTCAGGAACCGGGGATGACCTCCGCGGCTTCTTCCGGGGTTTCTTCCGGGGTTTCCTGCTCGGTCTCCTCCGCCCTCTCGTCAACTCGATCGGCTGCCGGGCGGGTCATTCGCACGATGCGCGTCCGGTGCATGCGCTCGACATTCAGCCGCAGATCGGTGTGCTTCTCCAGCATCCGCTCGAGATCATCGACCGAATGCAGCGGCTCGTCATTGATGTGCGTGACGATCTCATACGGCTTCAGCCCGGCAACGGATGCGCGGCTGCCCATCTCAATTCGCGAGATCACCAGACCCGGGTCGCCCTCGTCCTTCTGAAAGTAGCGCCGGACCTCATAGGTCAGGTCGTTCAGGGCCAAACCGATCGCCTCGTCGTTGTGACGTGATGCAGCCCGGTGGTGCGGGGGGCTCTGTACGACCGTCAGGTCGAGCAGCTGACTTTCGTCATCACGATAGACTTCCAGTCGAACCGGTCTGCCGAAGCCGATCTCCGTCAATGCCTGATTCACCGGGTTGTCCGCCGACGGCCACGGTGGGGGCATGTGCTCGAAGTAGTCCTCGGGCATCTCGTCGTAGTGGTCCCACGGGAAGCCGCCCCACATGGCGAAGGGATCTTCCTCGGCGGTGACGTCGATCGGGCGCGGCCGACGATCCGTGTGGATGCGCAGCAGCAGATCGCCCGGCTGCAATCCAGCGTCGTCCGCCGGCGAGCCGGCATAGACATACGAGATCAAACCGCCGGACATGCCGTCATTGGTGATCTCGGAAACGTCGTACATCCGCGCAAGCTCTTCATCGAGTGCCTGCATCTCGACGCCGAGCCACGCCAGACGAAGCTCCTCTTCCTCGCTCAGGGGAACATTTGTCGGATCGACATTGTTGTCGAGATCGTCCAGGACCCCGGCGATCTGACTTGCCGCGGTCAGCGTCGGCCGCTCACGGGAGAAACGGCTTGTTTCCGTTGCGGGCTTGCGACGGAGGACGGGCAGGGCCACCAGAGTGCCTTCGGTGTCAAAGAGGAACAGGTTTTCCGTGTCGCCCGCCACATTCGGATAAACATATCGGCGCCAGCCGTGGTCGTATCCGGCGATTCGGGTATGACCGAAGCGGGTGATGCGATTCCTTCCGTGCAGTTCGATTTCGCCGGCGTTGAGCAGTTGCTGCCCGAGGCGCTGGATCGGTTTGCGGTCCAGTGACGCGGTCTGTGACTGCGGCTTCTCAAGACGAATCACGATGGCGCCGTAGTCGAGCAGTGAACCGATGAATTCGGCGCCGACGCGCTCGTCATTCGGCAGATGGACGGTGATGCGTTCGAGCCGCGCGGTCACTCTGGCATCGAGCGAGGTTAGCACCAGCATCGTGTCCTCACTCACCAGGACGCCCAGCGCATGCCGTTCCGTGATGGACTCTTCGTCATCGGAATGATCCCAATAGCGATCGAGAGACGGCGACGAGCGGCCGCGGCGAAATTCAAGCTCGACGCGCGGCAGCACGGCGGCGGCGGCACCGTCCGCTGCCTCATGCATCTCATCAAGATCGGCCCGATCGATCCACTCCCACTGCTCGGGCGAACCTCGCCATGAGTCGTCTGCCGGAAGTCTCTGATTCATCGCAGTTCCAACCGGAGCCGCATTGCGGTCAATCACCAGGCCGCGGGCGGGTACCGGAACGAAGCGCTCCGTGCCGTCGGCGCTCGTGATGGTTGCATCGAGCGAGAGCGGCTTGAGCTCCAGCGACCACCGCGCATCGGAGAGTTGCCAGTGGGCGGTGCGGTACGGCGCTTCAGTTTCGGTTGCGAAGGACAATGGCTGCGCATCGGACAACGGCTCGTCCAGTTCCAGCATCATCGCATAGTGATCGATCGCGTGACCGACCGGTCGTGCCCCGACGACATCATCGCCGAACCGCACTTGAATGGAATCGATGAAGCGGGACTGGAGGAAGAAATCACCCGTGACGACACGAGTCGGCGAGATGAGATAGCCCGCCGCCTCCATCGGTCGCTCGTCATCTACATACTCGCGGCCGGGTTGGATGTGATACCGGCCGCAGCTTGGGCAGCGTTCGGCCCAGCCGGGCGTTCGCGGCGGCTGGCCGCTGTCATACTTCAGCGTGTACTCCACCCCGACGAGAGAGGGCAGAAGCCGTTCGGCCGGATCGGCGGCAGAGGAAGGTGTATTCAGCGCAGCTGCTGCGCCCAGCATGATGACGCCGGCAGCCACGGAAACGAGGGGGTGAGGAGGCATGATCGGGAGTCCGAAATGAGGAGGGAGAAGCGATGAAACGCAAAGAATTGCGGGGTCAGTTTTTCTCGTAGTCTCGCGAGTAGTCGAGTACGATCTGCCGGCGAAGGCCGTTGCGGAGGATCACCACGACCATGCGCCGCTTCGAATCGATGTTTTTCAACGCCTCTTCGTGAATCGCGCGAATGTCGTCCAGTGACGTGACCGTCCGCCCGTCGATCTCCAGAATGATGTCCTGGGTATGGAATCCGGCGCGACTGGCGTTGCCCGGCCGCTTGGTGCCGTACACGAAGACGCCTTCCTTGCGATGGAAGTGGAGGCTGGGATTCTCGAACTGGTTGATGGTCTTGACGGTCATGTCCCAGCGAGGCAGATCATGCTCATCGCCTTCGACATCACCTTTTTCGCGCGGCGTGATGTCGATGGAGAGGACGCTGCCGTCGCGAACGATCTCGAACGTCGTCGCCTCATACCGGGGCGACATGCCCAGCAATCGGCGCACGGCGGGCAGATCTTCCTGCGTCATGGCTGTTACCGACTGATCGCCGATGCGAATGATGCGGTCTCGTACCTGAAGGCCGGCCAGTCGCGCGGGACTCTCCGGATCGGTGCCTGCGACCATGACGCCTTCCTCGTAGTCGAAGTAGATATCGCGATTGAAATCGCGCAGCGGCTGAACCTGAATGCCGGTCCAGTTCCACGGCATGCGACCCTGCTCACGAAAGTGCGGCACGAGTTCCGCCACGACATTGGAGGGTACGGAGAAGCCCACCCCGCCGCCGAACAGCACGCCGCGGGTGTTGATGCCGATGACCTCGCCGTTGGTGTTGACGAGCGGTCCGCCGGAGTTACCGGGGCTGATGGATGCGTCGGTCTGGAGCCACAGGCTGTACTCACTGTTCTCAGGCAGGTAGCGGCGTGTACTGGAGATGATGCCGATCGACACCGAGCGGCTCATGCCCCACGGCGCGCCCATGGCCATGACGAAGTCGCCTTCGGTCACCGTGCTCGAATCTCCCAGACGCGCATACGGAAGCGGCTCAGCGTCATCGGGCATCTTCAATCGCACCAGCGCGAGGTCGGTGTCGCGGTCGGTGCCGACGACCTCCGCGTGGAACGCCCGCCCGTCATAGAGCAGGCACCGCACCTGGGTTGCGCGATCAACCACATGCCAGTTCGTCAGCAGCTCGCCCTCCTTTGAAATCAGGACGCCGCTTCCGGAAACCTCCTGCGACTGTCGCTCGCCCGACTCGTGGG
>SLDM01000501.1 GCA_007125255.1 Phycisphaerales bacterium | reverse complement strand
TTGATGAAGCGGACCTGGTGCTTGATGACGCGGCGCAGGAGCGGGAAGTCCTCAGTGACCCGGCGCCTTCCCGGACCGAGCCGGAACCGCGGCGGGAGCCGCCTTCATCCACGCGCCTGATCCCCGACCCGCCATCGGCCCGCACCCCGCGTGAACTCGATTCGGATACCGACCCCGTTGTGGACGATGATTCCGACGAGGTGGAACTGGATGAACCGAATGATCCGGATGATCCGGATGATCCGGGTGATTCAGATGAGCTCGTCGGTCCGCCGGACTCGGCGATCGACCCCGATGCCGAACGCGATCTGGAGCGCACGCGCGATCCGCTGGAAGACCATGCGCCGGTCGATCCGGCCCGGACGCCGGCGAATGACGGCGGCAAGGACGGGCCCGAACCACAGCCCGCACCACAGCCGGAACCGGAAGATGATGCCGCCGACCGGGAAGAGGACGAGGCGGACGAACCCGCTGCCCCGGCCGAACCGGAACGGCCGCGGGTCACCCCGCCGGACTACACGATGTACACCGTCCGCTCCGGCGACACGATGAGCTCGATCGCGCAGGACTGGTTCGGCGATGCGGGGAAGTGGGACCTGATCGCGAAGGCCAACCCCTTCGTCGATCCCAACCGTCTCGCGGTGGGCGACGAGCTGCGCCTGCCGCCGCGCGACGCCGAACGGGAAGAAATCGAAGGACGCGCGGGTGACCGGCCGACGGTGTACCGCGTGCGATCGGGCGACAACCTGAGCAAGATCGCGCGGTCGTACTACGGCAACTCCAGTCTGTGGCGGATCATCTACGAGGCGAACCGCCCGACCATCGGGCCGGATCCGGCTCGACTCAAAGTCGGCATGGAGCTGACCATACCCCCCGCGCCGCAGCCGGCCGATGAGGATGACTGAACGGGCGATCGGCCCGACGTGGACCGGGACACTGACCCGTGATCCGGCCCGGGGATGAGTCCCTGACTGGACCCGGCCCTGGCGCGCCCCCCTCTCACAGTCCGTTGCGGCCAGTTGCGGCCCATCTCCCGTTCTGGAATCGCTCAGGAGCCGGCCGCCTCGATGTTCTCGCGCAGGTGGACTTCGTTCAATCCGCCGATCACCAGCGAACTCACGCCGGGGGTCCTGGTGACGAACCGGATCGCCCGGCCGGCCGCTTCCCTGCCCGCGGCGAGGGTTCCGGAGGCGAGGCCTTTCTTGACGACAACACCGATCTCGCGCTGCCGGGCCGCCTCGATGACGGCGGCGTGTGACTGATCTTCCAGATGGAATTCGACCATCAGGGCATCGGCCCAGCTCAGCGCGTGCATCGCGCCTTCCACGGTCTTGCCGGAGAAACCGATCGCGCGGATCACGCCGTCATCGCGAAGTGTTTGCAGCGCTTCCACGCAATCCGTTTCCCGCTGGACTTCCAGGTCACGACCGTCGGAGTGGATGAACACGAGATCCAGAACGTCCGTCTGGAGCCGGTGCCGGCTGCGCTCGATGCTCGCCCGGACTCCTTCGGCGGAGAAGTCGTATCGGGACGCTCCATTCTCAAATGTCTCGCCCACCTTCGTGGAGAGGGTGTACTCCTCCCGCCGCTGCGCCAGCGCCCGGCCGATCCGCTCTTCGCTCCGGCCGTAAGCCGGCGCGGTGTCGATCAGGGTGATCCCGAGATCCAAAACGCGGTTGAGCAGGCCGGCCGCCTCCTCTTCCGTGGGCAGCGGATAGCTCTCGGCGTACTTGATCTTTTCGTTGCGCCCGATCTTGAACGCGCCGAAACCGATTGAACTGACGTTCAGACCGGTTCGGCCGAGTCGACGGTGATCCATGTCGAAATCGTCTCCCAGGGCGGCAGCGCGACACGCGGCCGGGGCCAGTCTCGCAGCGCCGAGTCGATCGAAGCTGCGTCTTGTTCGTGATCCGCGCTCAAGCCCGCGCGGGTCACCCGAAGCACTTCATCGGCGAGCATCGGGACGAGGGCGAGTTTGGTCGGCCAGCCGGTGAGGACGTTGCCCTCCTCGACCACACCGATCGAATCGGGCCGCACGCCCTGGGCCGCCGACTCGGCGCGATCGACGCGGTAGGTCGTCCACTGCGTTCCGGTCAGGTCGACTTCGGGAAGGGTCGCGCGGATCTCGCGGACCGCTTCATGGACCAGCCGGTCGGGGTCCAGCTTCACGCCGCGCTCCGCGATCCGGCCGCCGATCTGCCAGACATCCCGGCTCCGGGCATCCCGCGTCGTGGTGATGGTCAGGCGCGTCGAGGTTCCATCCACGCAGTGGGCGTTGAGGGTGGGCAGGGTGCCCCGCGCCAGGATCATGTGAAGCGGGCGGCTCTGGGCGCGCTCGGCGCTCAGGCCGAGCTGCTCGCGCAGCGACGCGTTCCCGCCGCCGGCGAGCAGGATGACGCGGCGCGGCGCGAGGTCGACCGCACTGCCCGAGTCCGGATTGATCAGGCGGACCAGCTCGACCTCGCCCGGTCCGGTGGTGAGGAACTCCAGGCCGTTGGCGCAGTCGATCTGCAGGATCCGCTCGCGATGCGGATTGGCCAGGTCCTCGATGAAACTCGCCGGCTCGATGACCTGTTCGTCCAGCCGCGCGACCGTACCCGGGCAGCGGCGCAGCACGGCGGGGCGTTCGTCGGGATCGAGCGGAACCGGCGCGACCTGCAGACCGGCGCGGGCGCCGAGCATGGCCAGCCGCGAACGAAAGGATTGCGAGCGCCAGAGGTGACAGTAATGTCCGCGCAGTCTCGTGCGGCTGAGCCGGGGCTCATCTTCCCCGGCGAGACAGCGCCGCCACCGGCCGGGCATGTCGCGGATCGCCCGGGCCGAGGGGGTCAGCAGACCGGTGAGGGTGTACTTGAGCCCGCCGTGGATGATGCCCTGGGAGGCGATGGTCTGTCCCGAGCCGAGATCGCCCGCTTCGAGCAGGAGGACGCGATACCCCGCGCGGTGCAGCGCATCGAGCGACCAGAGCCCGGCGGCGCCGCCGCCGAAGATCACCGCATCCAGTTCCACCCGCTCAATCGTGGACATGGATCAATCCTCACCACCATCGGCGCTGCCGTCAAGGCAGCGCGCGGTTCAAAGTGCGCTGGCTTTCACGCTGCCGCCGCCGCTTCGCCCGCAGGGGATCCTCAGTGTGGTATCCTGCTATGTTCACTGATCGTGGAAGTTTCTCGCGCGAACTGGAAAGGACTGGATCGATATGGCTCACCAGGTGGTTCTCATTCCCGGCGACGGCATCGGACCGGAGGTCTGCGACGGGGCCCGGCGCGTCATCGACGCCTCCGGCGCGGAGATCGAATGGATCGAGCGGCAGGCGGGCGTCGCCGCCCTCGAGCGCGGCTCGGATGACGTGCTGCCGGTCGAGACGATGAACGCCATCCTTGAGCACGGCGTCGCCCTCAAGGGGCCGTGCACCACGCCGATCGGCGGCGGATTCAGCTCGATCAACGTCGCCCTGCGCAAGCGGCTCAACCTCTACGGTGCCGTCCGGCCGGTGCGATCGATCGAAGGGGTGAAAACCCGGTACGACAATGTCGATCTGATCGTCGTGCGCGAGAATACTGAGGGGCTCTACTCCGGAATCGAGAACACGATCACCGAGGGAGTGATCACCTCGCTCAAGGTCGCGACGGAAGTTGCCTGCCGCCGCATCGCGCGGTTCGCCTTTGACTACGCCAAGACGCGGGGGCGCAAGAAGGTCAGCGTCTTCCACAAGGCCAACATCATGAAGCTCTCTGACGGGCTCTTCATCCGCTGCGCGAAGGAAGAGCACGAGAAGAACTACGCGACTGAGATCAAGTACGAAGAGGTCATCATCGATGCCGGCTGCATGCGCATCGTGCAGGATCCGAGCCAGTTCGATGTGATTCTCTGCGAAAACCTGTACGGAGACGTGATTTCCGATCTGTGCGCGGGGCTGGTCGGCGGTCTCGGCGTGACGCCGGGGGCGAACTTCGGCGATGAGAACGCCGTCTTCGAGGCGGTCCACGGTTCGGCGCCGGACATCGCCGGTCAGAACAAGGCCAATCCGCTGGCGCTGCTCATGAGCGGCGTGATGATGCTGCGCCACCTCAACCGGACCCGCGGCGATACCAGGTGCAAGGCGGCGGCCGACCGGATTCGCGATGCGTACAACGCGGCCCTGATCGCCGGGGAGAAGACCGGCGACCTCGGCGGCCCGCTCGGCACCCGTGAGTTTGCCGATGCGGTCATCGCGCGGCTGTCGTGATTGGCCGGGGATGAGGCCGGCACAACTGTTTCTCCGCCCTCCGCAAGACCCGACTCCGGCACGACGACATGGCGCCTCCTCTGAAACGAAGAAAGTGGTCCCTTCCCGGTTCGGATGGTGAACCGATTCGGGGGGAAACGCACGTTCCGGGCGGCACGCCGCGGGGCAGCGTCATCATCGCCCACGGCTTCAAGGGCTATAAAGAGTACGGCATGTTTCCCTACCTCGCGGTCGGGATCGCCCGCCGGGGTTACCTCGCCCACCGGTTCAACTTCAGTCATTCCGGCATGACCGGGGAGATCGACACCTTCGCCCGTCCGGATCTCTTTGAGAAGGACACGTGGAACCGGCAGGTCGATGATCTGCGGTCGATCGTGGCCGCCATGGAGGCAGGAGAGGTGCCCGGTGGCGGACGGCCGCATGTCCTGCTCGGCCACTCCCGCGGCGGGGTGGCGGTGCTGCTGGCGGCCGGGCGCGGTGCGGATGATCCGAACCACGTGCCGCCGGCGGGCGTGATCACCCTGGCCGCACCGGACACCGCGCACCGGTTCACCGACGATGAGGCGGCGCTTCTCAAGAAACAGGGTTATCTCGAAGCGCCCTCGGCGCGGACGGGGCAGACTTTGCGCGTCGGCCGGGCCTTTCTGCAGGAGCAGCTCGATGAGCCGGAGCGCCACGATGTGCTCGCGCTGACCGCGCGCATCCGGGCGCCGCTCCTGATCCTTCACGGCAGTGACGATGAGACGGTGCCGGCAACGTGCGCCACCGCGCTCGGTGAAGCCGCCACCGCCGGTGCCCGTGTCGGCATCATTCCCGGCGCAGACCATGTTTTCGGCACGCCGAATCCCTTTCCGGAAGACGGCCGGCCGAGCGAGGCGCTGGCGATCGTCGAAGCGGAGATCGAGTCGTTTCTCCAGCTCACCATTCGGTGAGCCATTGAGGAGAAGCGACGGAGCGACGGAGGGACGAAGGGGAGGGTTGGGGGAGGCACGGAGGGGCGGAACCGGGTGCATGCTTCGTCCCGAAAGGCGAAGCATGACGGATGGGAGAGAAAGCGACGGAGCGACAAAGGGGGTT
>SLDM01000020.1 GCA_007125255.1 Phycisphaerales bacterium | reverse complement strand
TTCGCCGAACGCCCGAACGAGCTTGGCGCGAGGTCCTTCGCTGCCATCCATGTTGTACGGCATGCCGATGACGAGCGCCGCGGGGCGATGCAGTTCGATCGCGCGGTCGAGCGCCTCGTCAAAACGATTCCCGCGCGGCTGTTCGATCGAACCGGCCGGGGAGACCAGCTGGGTCATGTCATCGCCTACTGCCAGGCCGGTTCGCTTGTCGCCGAGATCAATTGCGAGGTAGCGCATGGAATCGAAGTGACGGAGTGACGAAGTGACGAAGTGGTGGAGGGGGAGAAAGAGCGGTGATGCGGAGTGGGCTATTGGAGTGATTGATTGACTTTGCCGGCGAGGTCCTTGACGCGCTGCGCCTGATCGGCGCGGCAGACCAGGGTCGCGTCGGCGGTGCGCACGATGATCAGGTTCTCACAGCCGATGGTCGTGATCGTGTGCGCCGGGTCGTCCGCGACCGCAAGGATGTTGCGGGAATCGAGGTGCACCGCTTGCGCATTGGTCCGGTTCTCATCATCATCCGGCGTGAGCGTCTCACCGTAACTCGACCAACTGCCGACATCCTTCCACGAGACATCCATCGCCACCGCGCAGACCTGAATCGTTTCATCCCGCGAAGCCGGTTCCATCAGCGCGTAGTCCACGCTGATCTTCGGCAGGGTGGGGTAGATCTCGCCCAGCACGCGGGCCTGATCCGGCGTCTCCCACGCCTCCTGGATCTTCATCAGCCCGGCGTGACATTCGGGCAGGTACCGTTTGAGCGTTTCAAGTACGGCACGAGCGTGGTAGACGAACATGCCGCTGTTCCAGCCGAACGTGCCCGCCGCGAGATAAGCCCGGGCCGTATCGAGATCGGGTTTCTCAACGAACCGTTCCGCTTCATGCGCATGGGAGAACCCGTCGATCGCGCGGCCGCGCTCGACGTATCCGTACTCGGTCGCGGGGTGCGTGGCGGTGATCGAAAACGTGATGAACCGGTTCGGGTCCGCTTCGACGAGCTGGAAGGCGGTATCGAGTTTTTGCGCGAATTCATCCTGCGGTTCGATCAGATGATCGGCGGTGAGGACGGCGAAGATCGCTTCGGGATCCCGCTTGGCGAGCACCGCGGCGGTCAAGCCGACGGCGTTGACGGTGTCGCGCCCCACCGGTTCTCCGAGAATGCGATCATCGGAGAAGACCGGCAGCGCCGCGCGGATCGGCGCGCGGAACGCTTCGCCCGTACAGATGTATTGCTGGTCGGGTGGCACGATGCCTTCAAGGCGGGCCGCGGAGATTTCCAGCAGGGAACGCCCGCCAATAATGGGCAGGAGCTGTTTCGGTTTCGAGCGGCGGCTCATCGGCCAGAGCCGCGTGCCGGCCCCGCCGGCCATGATCATTCCGTATCGCATGGTGCCGATTGTAGAGCGTTGGTGATCGGGCGGCGCGCGGCGGATGATCAGATGAGGCGTCGCGGCGTTTCGCCGCGTGAGACTTCCCGGGCGCTCGGCGTGTGATCCTGGTCCGATTCAAACCGGCCGAGCGTGGAACTGAGGACGCTGTCGGCGCGCCCGCCGTGGAGACTGGTCGGCGAGATATTGCTCGCTTCGCGTTCCAGGCGGGGATCGAGCCGCATCGATTCCCGCGGAAGCAGCGATGCCTCCAGACCGGAGGAGAACCGAACCGCCACCACCAGCAGGCCGACGATGGCGATGAGTGGAAGCAGCAGGAACTGAACGAGACCAGGAACCGCGATGGGTCCGGAATCCGGATGATCCATCGCTGCGGTCATGGTCGTGTACTGGGCCAGGGCGCCCTCGGACCACGGCAGACCGATGGTTTCACCCAGCGGCAGCACCAACCCGCTGACGATCAGCAACAGCAAAAACGCGGTCACCGCCCGCTCGACGCCGTTGGTCTGCATCGAGACTCCGAGCAGGAGCCCGAGGATGACGATCGGCAGCAGCGCCAGCATCGTTGCCCGGCCGACCGAAGCGGCGAGATTGTAGACGACGCTGAAGTGGTGATCGGTCCGGCTGTACGCGACCAGATCGGCGACGGCTTCTTCCTCATCCTTTCCCGCCTTCTCTTCCTGACTCAGACCGAGTTCCGACTCGTGCAGGGCGCGATTCCTCTGGTGCCGGGGCGACTCGGCCTGGACGACCAGCGGCGCATCGACCTCCTCCTCGGCGATTTCGAAGCGCAGGTCGGTGTAGCAGGCCAGCGCCCAGATGACGATCTGGGTGCCCAGGGCCAGTCCGATAAGCCAGCAGGCGATACTGCTCGCCATCCGCAGGCGCCCGAGCGCGAGACTCACGCTTCGAGTTTGCGGTCGGTTCATGGCGGCTCCGGCTCTGATCGGTGACTCAGGGGGGCGGGAAGGGCGGCCGGCTCGCTACCCGCGAGAGGCCGGTTTCATCGTTTCATCGGCCGGTTGGCAGACGAAAATCACCGATTCCGCGCGATCCGTGAAAGTCCCGCCGCCCGATTCTGCCCCTTTCCCGGATCACCTGCACCCTGGCGTTCGGATACAGTGGTGTCCTGCGGCCGAGACGCCCATCGGCCCGGACCGGATGGAGAGCCCATGCAGAAGCACCCGTTCGCATCGGCGGTCGAGGCGATGGCGCGCCGCGCGTCCACCCCGCGTGGAAAGGGCGGACCACCCTTCGGCCCGACCCGGATGCGCCGGCCATCCCTCGTGACCGCGCTTCTTGCGCTGTTCATCGCGGTGCCGCTGGGGCTGAATGGCGCGGCATCGGGAATCGATGACCGGCCGAATCTTGTCTGGCCGATCTACTACCCCGGAGACCACGGCGCGACGACCGACGGCGACTCGGCCGACCGGACTCCGCCCGATGCGCTCCTCGAGCGGTTCATGCAACTGCACTCCGCGTCACGCTACAAGGACGCGCTGGCCGTCGTGCGTGAACTCCAGGTTCAGCAGCCGGACCATCCGGTCGTGCTCTACAACCTCGCGTGCGTTCACGCCCGCCTGCACCAGACCGACAAAGCGCTCGATGCGTTCGAAGCCGCCATCGAGGCGGGGTGGCGCCGCGCGGCCCACACCGACCTCGACCCCGATCTGCGCAGTATTCGATGGACCGACCGGTACCGGGAGTTGAGACGCCGGATGCAGGAGCGGATCAACGCCGAAATGCCGCCCACGAAAGCGCTGCGTGAGCAACCGTGGCCGGAAATCGTGGCGGAACTCGAGGAGATGATGCCCGAGTTGCTGCGCCGTCACCGCGTGCCCGGGGCAACGGTCGTCCTGATCCGGGACGGCCGGATCGTCTGGACGGAAGCGTTCGGCCACCGCGATGGTGAGCGCGAGATGACGGTACACGACAGAATCGCGATGGAGTCGCCCACGCGACTGCTGGCGGTGATCGGCGTGCTCGCCGCGCAGCAGCGCGGCAGCACATCGCTCGCGTCGCTTCTCCGCGCGTCGGACGATCTGCAGCCGCGCGGCGGGCGGTTCGCCGGTGGAGGGGCCCGCCAGGAGGTTGCACATCTCCATCGCGCCGAGCCGCAACAACTCCTGCGACTCTCACTCGAAATGGATTACCAGCGCCCGTTTGCGGAGATCTGCACCAAGCTGATCCTCGATCCGCTTGGGATCGCCGCGGAAGAGTTTGCCCGCCGTGCGCCGGATGAGATCGAGACGATCGGCGGGCACTCGGTTTTCGGAACGCCCATCGCCCCCTCCCGGCAGCAGTACCCGCTCACCGAGGACACCCTGCAACTCAGCGGACATGATCTGGCGCGGCTGATCGAGCAGCTCACGCTCACCTCGGACCGCACGCGGCGATCACGCCGGAACGACCCGGCGTCTCGAGTTCGGCCGGAAGGAGATGGGGGAGGGCTTCCCCCGGAGGCGGCGCACCCGCCGCAACTCCTGAACCGGGCCAGCGTGACCGAACTGCTCCGTCTCGGATTGTTCAGCGATTGGCATCCGCGCGACCTTGGCGTGCGCGCCCGCGCCACCGACAACGGCCCGATGTTCGAGATCGCCGAACACCGCGCCGGTGCAGGGTGTCTCGCGCGGTGGTATCCGCGGCGCGGAGACGGGATCGTGGTGATCTACAACGGCCAGGACGGGGCCCTGCTCGCCGACCATCTCGCGCGCAGCGCCCTGGGCGGCCGGTAGCCCCCGCCCCGCGGATCATTCGGTCCGCTCCTTCGATGAGGCCGTTCGCCTCGCCGCACGAACATCGTCGAGCCACACCGCCCGGTCAGCTCCCGCTGGGTTGCCGATCGTTCCGAGGGTGACTGCGGGCGTGCCTGCCGGATCCGATCAGTCCGTAACTCTCTTGCCAGGAGAGTCTTGTCGCGATCTGGCCGTCGGCGGTCCCGGATCGGCCCCTTCTTCTATTCCATGATCGCTCTGAGATTTCCGTTGGCAGGAAAGGCCTCGGCAGGTAGGTTGGAGGCAGTATCGCGTTGGTGGGGAAACCAGCGATCCCGGTGATCCGGAGTTCGGACCTCGCCGGAATCTCGCTCCGACGAGCGGGCGATCAGACGTTCATTCAATGAGCCGGCAATTGAATGGTTTCACGAATCGTCTGGTCGGGCCGGAGAGAACGTACCCCATCACAATGCGATGAATCTCGTTCGCTACGGGGATGGAATCACTTTGGAGGGTCTGGAAATGCGAAGCGACAATGCCATCAGTCCCGCGGCGGGAAGTTCGACTGGAGAAACTTCGACTCTTCCCGGCCGCTGCGTCAAGATGAGCGGTGCCGTGGCGGTGGTCATGTTTCTCGTCACGGCGGCCGCCCCGGTGCACGCCCAGGCGGGCCAATGCTGTTGGGCCAACGGCTCGCCGGGTTGCGACGATGCAGATTGTGAAATGCAGATCTGCGCTTTCGATCCGTTCTGCTGCGATGTCGAGTGGGACAGAATCTGTGGGTGTGCCGCGCTCGATCAGTGTGCGTACTGTGGCGATCTCAGCGGGGGCTGTGGCCCCGGCCCTGATAGCTGCTGTGAACCCAAAGATAAGCCGGGCTGTGAACATCCGGACTGCGAAGCGCTGATCTGCGCTTCGGATCCGTTCTGCTGCGAGGTCGCGTGGGACATGCTTTGCGCGGGCGCTGCGAACAATCAGTGTGAAGTCTGCGGCGGTAAGCCTCTTGATCCGGACGATCCCAGTCAATGCGATGGCGACCTGACCGGTGATGGCACGGTCGGTCCGATGGACCTGCTCGAACTCGCCGACTCGTGGGGCCCCTGTTCTGGTGACTGCCCCGCCGATCTGGACGGCGACGGTTTCGTCAACACCGAAGACATCCTCATCCTGCTCCAGAACTGGGGTGAGTGTCCTGGCGACGTCCGGTCAACCGGGTGA
>SLDM01000417.1 GCA_007125255.1 Phycisphaerales bacterium | reverse complement strand
TGAAGCATGGCACCCAACCCCTGCGAAATCCTGGCTCATGGCTTGGTCGCTCATCAGAGTGTCATCCGTCACCGCCGTCGGGCCACCCCATGATGCCTCGATGCCTCGGTGCCTCCCCGCTCCACTCCGTCACTCCGTCACTTTCCCTCCGTGCCTTCGTGCCTGTTTCCGAAATTTTTTCCCGGCACCCAAGCGACCACTCTGCTATACTGCGGCACCGGATCGGGAGGGTTTCGAAGCCGGGGGAGGGGGGGTACTGTCTCTCGCCACTGGGCACGAGCACCCCCTTCCGAAAAGCATCAACCGTGTGTTGAAGCGCACGATGCATCAATCGATGCATCAATTGAGAAGTCTGCGACGTTGCGCCCGAGCCGGTTCCGGCCGGGGTCTTTGTCGGTCTCCGTCGTTTGTCACCACCGCGACATCGCGAGAGGCGGCGCCGCTTGGAGCTGCGTCCCGATCGTGTCAAGTGATTGGCGGATGAGCGGTTCCCGGGAATCGCCGTCGCCGGATCGTAACCACGTTCACCCGCCGAATCGACAGAGACGGCGGGGACGTGGGTGGAGTTTGGTATGCCAGAGCATCGTTTTGAGTTTGGTGATTCGGTTCGCCACGTCAAACGCCCCGAGTGGGGTGTCGGTTCGGTGATCAAGACCGAAGTTGCCGCCCTCGCCGGTGAGCCGCTGCAGCGGATCACGGTCAAGTTTCCCAACGCCGGGTTGAAGCGGCTGGTATCCGCTCATGCCCTCCTGCAACGGGTCGAGAAGAAGGCGGCGGCCGCGCCAGGCACCGGACCGGATGCCGGCCTGGACGCCAGCTCGACCCCGGATGAGTTGAGCGATCGCCTCGCCTTCTGGGACCGGATGAGCGGCGACTGGCTGAGCCCGCTGGCCCGGCGAAAGATCCAGGAGTTCATGACCAGCCTTCCCGAGGAACTGCGGGATCCGTTCAACAGTCTTCGGAAGCGTCTGGTGGCCACGTTGAACCTCTACCGGTTCGACCGCACGGGACGGGGCCTGGTCGATTGGGCCGTGGCTCAGTCGGGCCTCTCCGACCCGCTCACGCGTTTCTCCCGGCAGGAACTCGAGCAGTACTTCGAACGGTGGGCGCGGGAGCGGGATCAGCACCTGGAGCGGCTCATGCAGCAGGCCCGGCAGGAGCCGGCCATGGTCCGGGAAGTGATCGGCACGGCCCCGCCGGCGGCGCGGAACATTCTGCGCCGCGTCGCGGCTGCCGGCTGAGCCGATCCCGGGCCCTCTCGATGTTGTTCTGTTGCAACCGGCCACCCCCTCGTGTGGCCCATCGGCAACATCCGGCATGATCCGGCCGGTTCCGAGAACCCCGGGTCCGGGAAAAACACTCACGAATTCCTCCCCCGCCGCGATTCACCGATCGCGGGTCCTTTGGCACGCGCACCCGGCGCGGGGCTTGTTCCTCTTCAGTGCTCACGGCAGGGCGGTTCGCAGAATCGCTCTGGAAATCACAACTGGAGAGAAGACAAAGAAGAGAGGACGAGACCCATGGACGAGAAGACCTTTCAGCAGAAATTCACCGAACTGCTCCGCAAGATCAACGACCTGCCCCAGCAGCAGCGCGGTCAGCTCGAAAGTCTGGCGAAGGAGACCAAGGATCGCCGACAGCGCATTCATCAGGCGGTCGGCGAGTTGCAGGAGTCGCTGGATTACCTCCGCCTCAGCGTGAAGTACCTGGTGTTCGACCTCGAAGCGACCCGTCGTGAAAACGCCTACCTGCGCCGGTTGATCGAGCAGTCCAATCGCGACCGGAATCCGCAGCAGGACGATGACAACTTTCTCGAAGACCATGATGCCAACGGCGCGGACTGATTCCCGGCGCTGTTGTCACGGACGAATCACCTGACCCGGCCCGTCTTTGCTCCACAGCCCGATCTCACCCGCTCCCTCGTCATCCGATTCGATGACGACGGCCGGATGACCTTCGGGGCTGAACAGGCGCAGCGACGGGCCGGTCGGGTGAGAGGCCAGGGCAATCCACGGTTCACCCTCCGGGCCGTAGGTATAGATCTGACCGACCCGATCGGGGGTCGCCGTCAACTGCACCAGCGGTTTGCCGCCGGAGTCGAAGGTCACCAGCTGTCCCTGCTCCTCACGGGTGACGGTGAGGGCGATCTGCCGCTCGCCGTCGGCGCGGAACGTCTCGATCTGACCCCCGCCCAGGCCGTGCGCGCCGAGGCGAACCAGGTCGTGCTCACGGCTGCTCAGCCGAAGGGTGCCGGAATTCCGCTCCGAAAAATCCAGCCGGATGCGCGGTCGGGTCTCTCCGCGATGGTGGCGCAGCTCGAGGTGGGAATCATCCGGATCACTCTGCAGAATCACGGAGCGGTTTTCCCGGTCGTCGAAGAGATCGAGGGCCCCGCCGGCGCCGGTTGCGCGGAGGTTCAGAGCGCGGCGGCCATCCTCATGCCGGTTCATCGCCACGATGCCACCCTGCGGCCCGGCACCGGCGACGAGCATCGTTCGGCCCATGCGGTCCCGCACGCTGATCGAGCCGCCGCTCTGGCTCCCGCCGAGCACCATCAGCTCGGTCCCCACCTCGTCGACAATGGCGATCTGACGCGCGCGAAGCTGGTCCGCGGGTGAAGAATCAGGTGACGGGGAGGAAGCCGCGGCCCCCAGAAAGAGTCCGAGCCCGAGCAGGCCGGCTCCCACGAGCATTCCGAGCAGAAATGTCGAGTTCATCGGTGGCATGCAAACGCCTCCTCCATGGGTTCAGATTGGCTCGCCATCGGTCAAAGTCACCATCCCGAGGTTGACTCCGGGGCGAGCGGCGTCATAGTACAGTCCGGATGGGATGGTTGACGCCGACAAGGGAGCGGCGGTTCGGGGTTTGTGGGCCGTGTCGGGCGTTCGCCCCGGCTTGCGGCCAGCAATGGAGCTGGCCTTGCGGCTGGTCTGCAGCTGGACTTTCGGCTGGAGGCGTGAGTCCATTGGCTGCGGCCTGTTCGGCCATTCGGCCGTTCAGGAAGGCACCGCGGGGGAATCTTTGAGAATCAGCTCTTCAACACGTTCGAAGGAGTTCGAAGTGAGAAAATCAGTCACACTCTGCGGTCTGGCGGCACTCGGCGCGGTCGTGCTCGGGGGACAGATTCACCTGGACCGAGTCGCCGAGGCGGACGTCCGATCCACTCCCCTGGGAGGGAACTCGGGAGCGGACGTGGCCGTGTGCCAGATGGGCAGCACCCAGTCCTGGGGGCGTGTCGGCGACATCCACGCTTTCTCCATTCAGACCGATTCGGTCAACCTGGGTGACGAAACACTGCTCTGGCAGCAGAACACGAACATGCACCCGACGATCGGACAGAATCTCTACCGCTTCCGGGATGGCCGCATCGAGATGATCGGCATGTCCTGGCTCAAGCACGGTTTCTGCGCGCTGCATCTGGCCGGCTGCGGAGATTGTCAGTTCGCCGGCGGCTGCCCGGAGTTTCTCAACCCCGGGTGTCGAGATCCGTACACCGCCTCCCTGAACGGCCAGCAGACGCGCCTCGGCCCGCGCTCGGAGATCAACGCTTCGACCGGCGTCTTCCCCTATCCCTACGGCATCGCATTTCAGGAGACGGGCAACGCCGTTTACAAGCGGTTGCAGGTACACCATGACGATCTCGATCCGGCCCTGAATCAGGGCGCGACCTACTACATCGAGGGGCACTACGTTCACCAGCAGGAAGGAACGAGCGAAAAGCGGCACAACAACGCTTCGTACGAACAGGTCACCCCCACACCCTCCGGCAATACCTTCTCGCTCGGCACCGGCACCAATACCTCCAATCTTCAGCCGGCGATCTATGCGTGGCGGGAGCACGTGCCGGAAGTAGTCATCGAGATCGTCGACATCCCCGGCGAACCGGTCGACGGCCGCTTTCACCTCGCGTACCACGTCTACGACAACGGTGACGGAACCTGGCGCTACGAGTACGCCGTGCACAACATGAACTCCCACCGTTCGGCGCGGGCCTTTTCGGTTCCGCTCGGTCCGGGCGTCAACGTGCTCGATACGTACTACCACGATGTGTGGTATCACAGCGGGGAGGTTTACGACGATACGCCCTGGGAACTGGCGGTGAACTCCGATTCGATTCTCTGGGCAGGGGAAACGTACGAGGAAAACGAGAACGCCAACGCACTCCGCTGGAGTTCCACGTTCAATTTCTCCGTGACGACCGACCAGCCGCCGATGATGAGCGAGGTCGAATTGACGCTCTTCCGGCCGGGGACGCCCGAATCCGTCACGGTGCCCGCCCTCGTTCCGACTCCGGAAGAGACCGTCTGCACCGGTGATCTCACCGGAAGCGGTTCGGTCGATGTCTTCGATCTGCTCGCACTGCTCGACGCGTGGGGACCGTGCCCGAATTGCGCTGCCGATCTCACCGGCAACGACGTGGTCGATGTCTTCGATCTGCTGGCGCTGCTCGATAACTGGGGTGCGTGTGATTGACCGGTCGTCTCCCAACTGAACATGCCCAACAAACCCGGCCGTCGTGGCCGGGTTTTTTATTCGAGGGAGGTACGAAGGCACGAAGGCACGGACGGGACGTGACGGAGTGACGGAGTAGCGGTGTGTGTGTCATGCCAACGGTCGCTGGCCGGGGCACTGCCTGAGAAGGCACGAAGGAGCGGGAGTGATCGCGAAGGGCGCAGACCGGGCGTCGTACCTCGGTCGGGTGATCGTACTTCCACCAGCGCACGGCCGACTCCCTACGGTCGCTGGCCGTGGCACCCTGCTTGATGCCACTCACTTCGTCACTTCGTCACTCCGTCACTTCCCGTCCGTGCCTCCGTGCCTTCCTTCCCGTCCGTCCCTTTTCTTTGATACCCTTCCCGCCTGAGGCCGACTCCCGTGGCGCGAATCCAACTGGACCACATCTCGAAACGGTACGGGCGTGACGCGCCGGCGGTGCGGGAGGTCTCGCTTGAAGTTCCCGGCGGGGCGTTCGGGGTCATCGTCGGACCCTCCGGCTGCGGGAAGACGACCCTGCTTCGGCTCATCGCGGGGCTGGAAAGGCCCGATCGGGGAGAGATCCGGATCGACGGCGGGCGGGTCAATCGGCTGCCTCCCGACCGCCGCGGCACCGCCATGGTCTTCCAGGACCACGCGCTCTATCCGCACCTTTCGGTCCGCAGTAATCTGGAGTTCCCGCTGCGCACCCGCGGCGTGGATCGGGCCGAACGCGCCCGGCGCGTCCTCGCCGCGCTGCAACTGCTCGAGCTCGGCCGTTTTGCCGATCGAAAGCCGGGGGAGCTCTCCGGCGGGGAGCGTCAGCGGGCCGCCCTCGGGCGCGCGCTGATCATCGAGCCGCGCGTCCTGCTGCTCGA
>SLDM01000541.1 GCA_007125255.1 Phycisphaerales bacterium | reverse complement strand
GGAACCGCCGGATGAACTCGGGCAGGTGGCCGGGATCGACCGCAACGTCTTCGATGAAGGTGAGCGGCTTCCGCCGCCCGGGCACCCCGTGCAGCAGCGGCTCGCCCGAGGCGCGAAGATTCCACGCCCGAGCCCGCTCCACGGGGTCGGCGAATCGGCGCCGGGGCCGGTTCGGACAGGCGCGCTCGAGCGCGGCGAAGCGCTCGTCCAGCTCTTCGCGCGACCCGGCGAAGTACTCGACGTAGAGCACCGCACCGGGTACCGCTTTGGGCACCGCTTCGGGCACGGCCATCGATTCAGGATCGCGCGGCAGGAGCTCGACCGAACGCCGGCACTCCGCGTTCTTGAGCGCAAGGTGGATGACGGTATCGTCGACCAGTTCAACCGCCGCGGGTTCGGTCTCAAGGATCGCGCTGACCGCCTCGAGGGCGGCGTCCACGTCGGGAAAGGCGAGGATCGCCAGTTCCCGCTCCTCGGGAACCGGCACGAGCGCGAGCGTCGCGCTGAGCGTCATGCCGAGCGTCCCCTCGGCGCCGCAGAAGAGATGGGCCAGGTTGACGCGGTCAAAGGTGCCCGGCGCGGACGCACGGCGCTGCGCGAGCAGCAGGTCGAGGTTGTACCCGTCGACGTGGCGCAGATTCTTCGGGTACGCCCGGTCGATCTGATCCGTAACGGGATCGATGATGTCAAAGACCGCGCGGGTGAGGGTGGCGATCTCGGGATCGCGTTCCGAGGCGCCTTCATCAAGACGAAATCGCCTCCCGTCGGCAAGCACGACCTCGAGCGCGAGCAGGTTGTCCACGGTACGGCCGTATCGAACGGAATACGCCCCGGCAGAGTTGTTTCCGATCATCCCGCCGAGATTGGCGTGGGAGGCGGTCGCGACGTCGGGCCCGAACATGAGCCCGTGCGGGGCGAGCCGCTGGTTGAGCTGCGCCAGCACGATGCCGGGCTCGACCTCGGCGGTGCGCGCCGACTCATCGATCTGCAGCAGCCGGTTGCAGTGGACGGAGAAGTCGATGACGACCGCGTGGTTGACGGTCTGCCCGGCGAGCGAGGTCCCCCCGCCGCGCGGCAGAAGCGGCAGGCCGCGTTCGGCGCAGAACCGCACGGTATGGATCACGTCATCGATCGACCGGGGAATGACCACGCCGATCGGTTCGACCTGGTAGATGCTCGCATCCGTCGCATAGAGCAGACGGTTGTGACGGTCGAGACGCACCTCGCCGGCAATCTGCGTCCGCAGCTCCTCGAGGGGATGCGGATCGATCGCGGCCGCGGCATCGCCCGCGCCGTGAAGCACCGGAAGCCGCATCGGTGAGCTTTTCCGGTCGGTGGTCAATCAGAACTCCAGCGCGCGGATCGCTTCCTGGATGTCCCGCTTGAACTGCTCGAGGTAGTCATCGATCACGCCGACGTGGAGGGTGTGCACGACCCCGTCGGCGCGGATGATCACCGCGGTGGGAATACCCTGAACGTTGTACGCCGCGGCGGAGGTATCGGCGAAATCCATCAGTACGGGCAGGGTGAACTCGCGCTGCTCCCAGAACCGCTGCGCGCTCTCCAGTCGCGAGATGATCGCCGCGTCACCCTGGTCGGCGTTCTCCCAGACATTGACGGCGAAGATGCGCACCGGCAGCCGCTCTTCATCGGCCCATTTCTGGATCTCGTGCAGCTTGGGCAAGGTGTGAACGCAGGGCCGGCACCACGTCGCCCAGAAGTCGAGCACGACGACCTGTCCTTCGAGGTCCTTGAGCGTGACGAGATCGCCACCGAAGGTTTCCAGTTCAAAATCGGGTGCGGGCTCGCCGATCACGTCGCCCGCCACGACGCCGCGTCGATCGCCGGCGGCGGGAGCTTCCCGGGGCGGACGGAGGGCCATCACGCGATCGACGCGGGAGCGCTCGCCGAGGTCCACATCCATCATGGCCAGCAGTTCATCGCGTTCGGGCTCTTCGTATTCGAACTGGTGGGTGTACCGAAGCACGCTGCCGGCTTCGATGAGGTGGCCACCGAGGATCTCCAGCTCGATCGCCTGAATCAACTGCGTCCCGGGTTCGATCACCATCTCCATGCGCTCGAACTCGCTCGTGAAGGTGATGATGCGGACTTCCTGATCATCGCGGCGAACCTCTTCGATGCCGGTCGGCCGAATCCACGGCGCACGGCTGTGCAGTTGCATACAGAAATCGAGCGGATCCTCCTCGCCGAAAGCGAGCGCGAGATGCGGGAAGGGCAGATCCATGAACATCGCCATGAGCGCGTAGTAGGGCGAACCATCGTCCGACATGCGGAAGTAGGCACGATCGTTCTCATCGTGAAACGCCGTCACCTGCCCGTCAACCACGTAGATGGAGAGGTCGCGCCAGAGCAGCCGGGCGCCCTTGCCGGGCACGAGATGAAATGTCGCCTCGATCTCCCGGCCGTCGGCGAGGTGGCCATCCTTTTCGATCTGGACCGAGATCGCGGTGCGCACCGTCAGGGCGGGCCGCTCCCGGTAGCTCTTGATCAACTCCTGCACGGCGGCGACCGCCTCCGGGTCAGGATCGTGAAACTGACCCGACGCCGCATGAACCGGCCAGAGCAGGACCATCAAGGTCACCGCCGTGATCGAAGTGAATGAACGCATGGGCTCGGCCTCCGGGAGGTTCGGGTACGCCGATCATTGTAGAGAACTCCTCGCGGCCGCGACTGCCCGAACTTCCCCGGAGGATGAAAACGGCTCTTCCGGACCGGCCGCCGCCTGCCTCCGGTCCTTCGGTCCCCGGCACCTTTTGCGGCCGGTCAGCACCCGCCCCAGTTTTCGAGAAGCAGGAGCAGGTCGAAGACGTCCACCGTGCCGCTGCGGTCGAGATCCGCGGGACAATCGCCTGGATCGGCGCACGCACCCCAGGCGTCAAGCAGCTCGAGCAGGTCAAAGACGTTGACATCACCATCACCGGTGAGATCACCCGGGCACGGCGCACCGACGGGGTTCCAGACGGCAATGCCGTTCGGCGCGAGGCCTTCGGTATCGTAGAGCGGTCCGTTCTGCTGGAGCTCTCCCGATTGACCCAGGGTGAAGGAGTAGACGCCCATCAGCCCGTTGCCGAGCGTGCTGGTATCGGTCGCAAAGACGAACTCGTCCATGGTGGCGACGCGGCCGAGCGTCCCCTGTGAGCCGACATCGAAGCTGACGCCGGTCGCGGTCAGAGCACCCTGTTCATCGGCGAAGAACGTGCGCACCGTCGCATCGCTACCGTGCCCCGCGATGACGAAGAGCCCGTCATCGGAAACGACCGCCTGCTTGGGGGCGGAACCACCGGAGTCAAACGGCTGTCCGGGAATCGGGCTCAATGCACCGGTCTCGGGATCGACCGCAACCCCGGAGACCTTGTTGCCGCCGTTGCTGATGCCGCCGCCGGCGTAGAGGCGCGTTCCGTCCGCCGAAGCGCCGAGGCCGAGCTGGTAGGTGTTGTCCAGGGGGAGAAAGTCCAGCTCCGTCAGGGAGCCGTTCATCGCCACGCTGTAGGAGCGCACCCCGTTGGCGATGGTCTGCTGCGCGAAGAGACGGCGGCGTTCCCGGTCGACCGCCAGATCGGTCGTGAAACCGGTGGTGGTGGTCGAGTCCTGAAGCGTCAGACTCGGACCGGAGGGTTGAAAGCGGAAGATGTTGACCGTATTGGTCGTGGCGAACCCCGCCGACTGTGTGGCCGCGAGGATGCGATCGTCAATCCACACCACACCGAGCAACGAGGACGGCGCGAAGAACTGCTCCACGAGCGTCAATTCCGCATTGCGTCCGACCTCGATGATGCTGATCGCCTGCGAGGCATCGTTACTCGCAGGATGCCCTACCGCAAGGTACTGCCCGTCAGGGGTGATGGAAATGGTCGACGCATTGCAGCCGGGGCACGGCTCCTGCAACGAGTCCCGCTCTCCGGTGACCAGTCGATCCGCAAAGCTCAGCGTGCCATCTTCGTTGACGAAGAACGACGTGATGCTGCCTTCCAGGTTGCCGTTGTTCGCGACGAAGATTGCGCGGTCCGTCGTCTGACCGGCCGCGATGCCGTGGCACGCGAGCGAAAGGGTCAGCGCGATCGCAGGGGCAGGATTGGAGATTCGAAAGAGCGTTGGCATGGTCCGGGTCCTCCTCGATTCCTGAATGATTTTCCCTCATGCTACCGGCTCATCCCGGCCCGACCGAGCAGAACCGGGCAAATTTCGGGCAAAAGGGGGTGGGCGAAGGGACGAAGCGACGGAGCGACGAAGCGACGAAGGGCGGAAGGCGGAGGGCGGAGGGCGAAAGGATGAGCTGCCGGGACAGACCACTTTTCATTCACGCGGGTGCCATGCTTCATCGCGCCGCGTCAAGCATGTGGACGTCAGGGTCTGTCAGATACGCGGATTTCACCGGGCGCCCCTTGCCCGACCGCATGCTTCGCCCATTCTTTGAGGGGGGCGGGACGAAGCATGGCGCCCTTCAGATTGACGTCACCCACCTGCCGGGTGCCATCGTCTGAGGCGAAACCGAAGACCATGCTCCTCCTCATCCCTTCGTCACTCCGTCGCTCCCCCCCTCCGTCGCTTCGTCGCTCTTCCCCTCTCCTCTCTCAATCACCCTTCATCTCCCGTGATCGCGATTTCACCAGCAGCACACGGTCGGGCAGACGAACGATACTCATCGGTTCGCCCATGGCGGCGAGCGCCCGGACGAGTTCTTCGTCGCTGAGGAACGTGACGTGCCGCAGCGCGCGTTCATCGACGCGGTACCGATCGAGCACCGACGTCTCCGCCGGGATCATCTCCGTCCGCAGCGGCCGGGAGTGATCGACCCGAACGATCCTCGGCGCCGGATCAACATCGGCATGTTCATCGATTGGCTTCTCGAGCTCCGGCGACTCGTGAACCTGCTGCGGCGCGGTGGATGAAGGAGAGAATGAGCGATACTGCACGAACCAGATCCCGCTGAGCAGTACCATTGCAATCGACGCCATCAGGACGCGGCGACGACGCGTGCGACGGTGATGAACCTGTTTCAGCTCTCTGAGCAGTTCACCCCGCATGCGCTCCCGGCGGGAACGGCCGGCCCGGCTGAGATTCGAATTCAGATCGTGTTCACTCACCATGTCGGGCCTCCCCCGCCTTCCGGCGAAGCCGGGCGAGCAGCCGCGCGAGCCGACCGTCCACCGCGCCCGGTGTCAGACCGAGTTCCCGGCCGATGCGGGCCAACGTCCAGCCGAAGCGGTAGCGCATCATCAGCAGCGCACGACTCGATCCATCGATCTCGGCAAGCCGCTCCTCCAGCCAGCGCCGTTGTTCGCGGGTCTCGTTCATCCGGTCATCCCGGTCCCCCCGTCGCGATCCACCTCGCGCGTCACCACGCACACCATC
>SLDM01000481.1 GCA_007125255.1 Phycisphaerales bacterium | reverse complement strand
TGCGGTGGCGCGAGATCACCGGCTCACAGACCGGCTCGAGGCCGGCATCGCTCAGCGCGCGACACAGGGGCCCCTCGGGCGTCTCATCGCGCGTCACCCAGACCCGCGCGGCCCGACCGCTCACGACTCTTCCTTTCGCGCAAGGGCTTTGGCGAGCATCGCCGCCAGTTCCCGCCCGACCGTTTCAGAATCGCGGCCGCGGAGTCGTTCCGTGACCACGGTTTCGTGATCGGGTGAAAAGAGTTGCGCTGCCAGATTGACGGAATCGCCCTCAATTCGCGCATAGGCCCCAAGCGGGGTCTGGCACCCCGCGCCGAGTGAACGCAGGACCGCCCGCTCCGCCTCCACCGCGCGGCGGGATTCGGCGTGATCGACGGCCTTCAGAAGCCCGATCAACTTGGCATCCGGCTCCCGGCACTGGACGGCCAGTGCCCCCTGTCCCGGCGCGCACGAAAAATCTTCCAGCGGCAGATCGATCGCATGCTCCGGCGCCAGGCCGAGCCGCTCCAGACCCGCCGCGGCGAGGACCACACCGTTCAGTTCCCTGCCGACCATGCTCAGGCGCGTCGGCACGTTGCCGCGCACCGGTGAAGCGTACGTCAGGCCCCGCTGCCGCAACTGGGCGATCCGGCGCGGGCTGCTGGTCCCGACGCGCCAGTCCGGCGACAGCGCATCGAGGGACGCCGGTCGATCCAGCACCAGTACATCGTGCGGCGATGCTCGTTCGGGAATCGCCGCGACCGTCAGTCCCGGCGTCGGGACGGTCGGCAGATCCTTCAGACTGTGCACCGCGATGTCGATTTCTTCTTCGAGCAGCGCTCGCTCGATCGTGCCAACGAACCCGCCCACCGGCCAGTCCGATTCGGTCATGGGCTGGGCGGCGTGGATATCGCCGTGGGTGCGCAGGATGACCTCTTCAAAGTCCAGTTCGGCGTGCGCCTCGCGCAGGAGATCGATCACGAGGCGGGTCTGCCTCAGCGCGAGTTCGCTGCCGCGCGTCCCGATGCGGAGCCGCTTCATGAAGGTTCGTCCCCTGCCGCCACCCGAAATGCATGTCGAGCTGCGCTCACGATCTGTTCGATCTCCTTCTCACCGTGCGCGCTGGAGAGGAACAATGCTTCGAACGGTGAAGGCGGCAACCACACGCCGCCCTCCAGCATCGCGCGGAAGTACCGGCGGAACCGACCGGCATCACACGCCTGCGCGTCGGCAAAGTGGCGCACCGGGTGATCCGAGAAGAACAGGCCCAGCATGCCGCTCTGGGCGTGTGTCTGCACGGCCACCCCCGCTTCCGCCGCAGCGCTGCCCAGGCGTTCGGCGAGCTGCGCCGCCGTCTCGTGCAGACGGTCGTAAAACGACTCGGCGCGGCAGAGCCGAAGCGTGGCGAGGCCGGCCGCCATGCCGAGTGGATGGCCGCTCAGCGTGCCGGCCTGGTACATCGGCCCGACCGGGCTCACGAGCTCCATCAGTTCCCGCCGGGCCGCGTACGCCGCGACCGGCATCCCCCCGCCGATGACCTTGCCCAGACAGGTGATGTCGGGACGAACCTCGCAGACATTCTGGTAGCCACCCCAGGCCGTGCGGAAGCCGGTCATGACCTCATCGAAGATGAGCAGCGTGCCGTGTTGATCGCAGAGCTCGCGCAGGTGTCCAAGGTAACCCTCCCCGGGCAGCACCATGCCCATGTTCCCGGCAACCGGTTCGATCAGGACCGCCGCGACCTGATCGGGATGTTCCCTCAGGACCGCCTCAACCGCTTCGGCGCTGTTGTACGGCACCAGGAGCGTGTCCGCGGCCTGGGCCCGAGTCACGCCGGCGGAATCGGGCTGACCGAGCGTCGCCGCCCCGGAACCGGCCGCGACGAGCAGCGGATCGACGTGGCCGTGGTAGCAGCCGAGGCACTTGATGAGCTTCGTGCGTCCGGTCGCGGCCCGGCTGAGCCGGATCGCGCTCATCGCCGCCTCGGTCCCGCTGTTGACGAACCGGATACGGTCGTGGTGCGGCAGCGCGCTCAGGATCACCTCCGCGAGTTCAATCTCATCCGGCGCGGTCGCCCCGAAACAGAATCCCCGGGCCGCAGCCCGCTGCACGGCGTCGACGACCTCCGGATGGGCGTGGCCGAGAATCGCCGGCCCGTACGCGCCGACGAGATCAACGTAGCGGTGTCCATCCAGATCGGTCAGCCACGCCCCTTCCGCGCCGCGCATCAGGATCGGCTCGACATCCACCGCCCCGAAGGCGCGAACCGGACTGTTGACCCCACCGACCAGAACCTTCAGCGCGCGGGCGTGGGCGCGGCGAGAGTGGGTGAGGGAACGAATCGCGTCGGAGTGGGGCATGATTCAGTAGGAGCGGAAAGGAATCGGGGGAATCGGTCGAGCCGGGAAAGCCGGTCAGTCATCGGTGTCGAGATCTTCCTCCTCGACGGGACGGGAAATCGAGTACCCGCCGCTGAACCACTTGCTCAGATCGACCCATCGGCAGCGGGAGGAACAGAAGGGATATGCATCGCCATCGCGTTCGATCTCGCGGCCGCAGATCGGACAGGCCGGCGCGCCGGATCCGTTCGCGCGGCCGCTCGAATGATCGTTCGTGCCCCGTTCAGACATGCGCGAATCCTTCCAGACGATCCCGCAACGATTCAGGAATGCGAAACTCGATGCGGCGCGTGTGATCATCAACGTGTTCAAAGATGATTTCAATCACCGCCCGCCCCTCCAGCGCGGAGGCGATACGGCTCGGCCATTCGATGGCGAGGATCGTCCCCGGCACGGCCAGCAGGTCATCCCAGCCGATCGTCTCGAGCTCTTCCGGCCCCGACAGCCGGTAGGCATCGAGGTGGGCGAGGGTGAGTCCGTCCCGGCCGGCGTACTCGTGACAGAGGACGAACGTCGGGCTGCTGACCTCCCGCGGATCGATCCCCAGGCCACCGGCCAGGCCGCGGACGAAACAGGTTTTCCCCGAGCCGAGCGGGCCGTCAAGGGCGAGCAGATCCCCCGGCACCAGGCGGGAGGCCAGCTCCGCGGCGAGGCGCATGGTTGCTTCGGCATGTTCGGTCGTGCGGATCATCATGCTTCGTGCTGCCAGCCGAGTTCGCCGGCTTCCCTCAGGGTATCACCATCACGCACGCAGAGCCGCGCGGGCAGTTCGCCGGTTTCGCCGGACAGAACCTCTCCGACCGGGGTGATCGGAACGCCGCGGACTTCACTCGGCACCGAACCCGAAGCCGCGAAGCAGAGTTCGTAATCTTCGCCGTTCTGCAGCGCGTCCTTCCAGGAGGCGTTGCCACGGCAGGGAAGCCGGGCCGCGTCGATGACGATCTTCACCTCCGACGCCTCGGCGATGTGATCGGCATCGCGGCCGAGCCCGTCGCTGAGGTCGATCATGGCGTGAAGTCGATCGCCGAGCAATTCCGCAAGCATCAGCGCTTCGGTGATGCGCGGATCAAAGGTCAGGTGGTGCCCCGAACCATCGTCAAGCATCGTCCCGCCGAGCTGGCCGGTTACGTAGAGGGTGTCACCCGGCCGGGCGCCGCTCCGCAGGACCGGTGGCGTCGGCCCCGGCTCGGCGAGCACCGTGACCGAACAGACCAGCGGATGGTCGGGATCACCGTGAAACGCGAGGTCGCCGCCGATCAACGGACACTCGAACCGCTCGCAGGTGCGGCGCATCGATTCGAAGAGCTGCCGGGCGCGGTCTTCCCCGAACTCCGGCGGCAGTGTTGCCGCCACGAGCGTACACAGCGGGCGGGCGGCCATTGCGGCAATGTCGCTCAGGCTGCGCGTGATCGCCTTGCGCCCGACGAGTTCAACCGATGTCGTCTCGATCCGGACATGCCGGCCGGCGACCAGTTGATCGACGGCGGCCAGAACTTCGCCTCCGCCGAATCGGATCATGCCCATGTCATCGCCGGGCGGAATGCCCACGGCGCGGTCGAGCCGGTCGTTCGAGCGGTAGATGTGACGGAGCAGATCGAATTCACGCATGGCAGATTGGAAGAATGGTATGGGGAGAAAGGCACGAAGGCACGGAGGCATGGAGGCCACGCCGTTGCGCCATCCACGTTCATCCTGATCCCGATGACCGTCGAGCCGCCGCGTGGCCTTCGCTTCGCTCAGACCACGGCACCCCTCTTCTCTCCCTCTGCCCCTCCGTCGCTCCGTCGCTTCGTCGCTTCCCCCCGTGCCTCCGTGCCTTTCTTGAACTGCTACCATTCCTCCTCTCTGATCTCAATCGACCAACGGCATGCGGCGCGGCGACCGCGTGCCGGGAAGGGGCGCGACGTTGCTCTCAGGACCGGAGGATTACGGACTCACCGCGGAGGAGACGCTGGCACATACCCTCAGCGGTCCGCCACCGGCGGACTTTGACGCCTTCTGGTCGGAGTTTCGCGAGGAAGTCGCATCCCTGCCGCGGACCTGGCGGAATGCGGTCGATCCGGATGAGCCGACGGAGGTGATCATCTCCTCCGTGCGATCGGTGCGGATCGTCGCGCGGGTGAGTTGCCCGCCGGGGCCGCTGGCGGCGTTCCGCGGCGGGGTGATCACCTCACACGGGTCCGGCGCGGAGGCGAGCTTTCCGCAGACGCCGGAGCCGTGGTGTGACCACGGCATGGTGACGGTGCGTCTGCGGGTGCGGGGCTATCCGCCGTCGACATGGGACCTGCCCGACTGCCGGTGGGACTGGATTCTGCGCGGCATCGAGTCGCCGGAGACGTGGATCCTGCGCGGCGCGGTGGCGGACGTGATCCAGGCGTTCCGCGGGCTGCGCGGGTGGCTGGGCGATGACCGCCCGATCGGCATCCACGGCGAGTCGCTGGGAGGCGGCCTGGCGGTCATGGCCGCGGCCCAGCTCACCGCGATGGGCGATCCCCCCCACCGGCTCGCGATCGGCCTGCCGAGCTTCGGCGACTGGGCGTGGCGTGCGGGGCGCTATTGCAACGGCACCGGCGGGCTGGTCAACGAGTTTCTGACCACCATGCGACAGGATGCGGATCGCCTCGTTGAACGAATGGGACTTCTTGATGCGGCCCACCACGCCCCCCGGGTGCCGGCGCCGACCCTGGTGAAGCTGGCTGAGCTGGACGACGTCGTGCCCGCACCATCCGCGGCTTCGATCGCCAACGCTCTGCCTCCGGACCAGTTATGGCGATGGATCACCCGGTACGGCCACTTCGAGGGCGGTCTCGCCGATCTCCGCCGGCACGCGGTTTTCGAGCGAATGCACCCGGCGTTTCTCGATCCCGCGCAGGAGCCCGAAGCGGTGTTCGCGGCCCATGCTCCCGCGAGCTGAACACGATCGTGCCGGAGGGACGTTGGAGGGGGTGAAGGCCCGTAGGGGCAGCACGGAGGGGGTGCACGGAAATCTTGCCGGATTTT
>SLDM01000224.1 GCA_007125255.1 Phycisphaerales bacterium | reverse complement strand
GTGCCGCACCGCCCGGTCGCGCCTGCTCAGCCGGTTGCGCCTGCTCAGCCGGTCGCGCCTGCTCAGAAGGTGAACAGAGTTCAGGTTCGGGAGGATGCTCACGCGGTTCAGGTCTAGAATGATTCCGAACAGCAAGGCGGGAATGATCGTTTCTCATGAAGAGCTCGTGAAAAGCTCGATCAGTCCCGTTCGGAAGACAGGATAAAGGGCCGCTCGCCCCGGCGAGCCGCCAGTTACCGAGTAAGCCGATGTGGTTCAGCGCCCAGGGGTGCGAATCCATGTCGGCTTTGTTTCGTTTTTGACCCCGGAGAGCTGGAATGGCAGTCGGCCGGACCTGCTGCAGGCAGGGCAGAAGGAACTGGATGGCCAGGACGAAATCAACCCGGGCCGCGCGGGCCGCGCCGGCGATCCCTGTCCCGCCTCAGCGGGCAGCAGGGCGAGAGTGCGCGGCGCCGGTGCCGGTGAGATCGCTCCGGAACGGGGGGGCGTTGAAGCGCGCCGGCATGGACACACTCGTCCACGTGCTGCAGGACCATGCCCTCCGGCGGCCGGACCAACGCGCGTTCGTCCATCGGCGTGCAGAAGAGTCCGCAGGCGATCTGGTGATGACGTTCGGGCAGCTCGATCGGTGGGCGCGGTCCATCGCAGTTCATCTGCAGGGGATGGGGCTGGCGGGTGAACGCGTGCTGCTGGCGTTTCCGCCGGGCCTGGATTTCATCGCGGGATACTTCGGATGCCTCTACGCCGGTTGCGTGGCGGTGCCGGTGTCACTTCCGCGCCTGCGAACGCTGGACCGCTTTGGCGAGATTGCGGCCGATGCCGGGCCGCGGCTCGTTCTCAGCACCGCCTCGGCCACCGCGCAGTTCCACGCATTGACCGAACGGCTCGACCAGAGGCGAGTCGCGCTGCAGCAGGTTCCGTGGCGGGCGGTCGAGGAGTTGGGGCTCGCCCTGCCCGAAGAGTGGTCGATGCCGGCGATCTCATCCGGGACGCTCGCGATGCTGCAGTACACCTCCGGCTCGACGAGCCAGCCGAAGGGCGTCATGGTCAGTCACGGCAATCTCATCGGCAACACCCGCGATATTCATCGGGCGTTCGAGATGAAGCGGGAGATGAGCGTCTTCTGGCTGCCGGCCCACCACGACATGGGATTGGTGGGGGGCATCCTCGAGCCGGTTTTCGCCGGGACGACGAGCGTGCTGATGGCGCCATCGGCATTCCTCCAGCGACCCCTGGCATGGCTTGCCGCCATCAGCACCTTTCGGGCAACCATCACCGGCGCGCCGAACTTTGCCTACGACCTGTGCGCGCGCAAAGTCACCCCGGAGCAGCGCGCGACGCTCGATCTCTCCTGCTTGAGCCTCGCTTTCGTGGGTGCGGAGCCGATTCAGCCCGAAACGCTTGAGCGCTTCGCCTCGGCCTTTGCGCCGTGCGGATTCGATCCGGCGGCGTTCTATCCGTGCTACGGTCTGGCGGAAGCGACGTTGATGGTCAGCGGCGCGCAACGCAGCAAAGGACCGACCATCCGGGCCTTCCGCCGCTCTGCACTGGTTGAACACCGAATCGAACCGGCAACCGACGAAGCGGAGTCGGCCCAACGCCTGGTCTCATGCGGCTCACCGGTCGGCGCGGTGCGCGTACGAATCGTCGATCCGCTTACTTGCCAGGAAGCGGCTTCCGGTCGGGCCGGTGAGATCTGGATAACCGGTGCGTCGGTCGGCATGGGGTACTGGCACCAACCGGATGAGTCCCGCCGACGGTTTGGTGCCCATCTGGAGCGTGCCGGCGCGGGTCCGTTCCTTCGAACCGCCGACCTGGGTTTTCTCTTCGAAGGCGAGCTCTACGTCATCGGCCGAATGGATGATGTCCTCATCATTCGCGGCCTGAACCATCATCCCCAGGATCTGGAGTTGACCGCGCGCGCCAGCCATCCACGGCTGGAGAACGGCCTGGGTGCGGCCTTTGCGGTTGAGGATCAGGAGCAGGGCCAGCGCCTCGTCCTGGTCCATGAAGTGCAGCGGAAGAAAGGGGACGACTTCGCGCCGGTGATCGAGGCGGCGCGGGCGGCGGTCCTGGCCCGGCATGGGGTGAGGATCGACGCGGTCGTCCTGGTGCGCGGCGGCAGGATTCCCAGGACCTCAAGCGGCAAGGTCCGGCGCCGCAGTTGCCGTGCGGCCTATCTGGCCGGTGCGTTCACGGTTCTCACAGAGAGCACGCTGGCCGCAGCTCCGGAGGTTGCCAAGGTGCAGCCGGCGCAACTGGCACCACCGGGGCCGCAGTCCCTCGTCCTCGCCACCGTCTGCCAGCACGCCCTGACTCTTGGCGGCGCGGCACTGTCTCATGTATCGCCCGACACGCCGCTGGCGAGTCTGGGTCTGGACTCGGTTCAGCGCGTGGAGCTTGCGGCCATGCTGGAGAAGACCTTTGCCTGCCGCCTGCCCGATCAGGAGTTCAGCCCGGATCAGACCCTGGGCGAACTCACCCGCGCGGTGCAGCGCCATCGGAACGGGCCTGCCCCTGCCGGACCGCTCACCGGAGGCATTCCGCGTGCGCACTATGAGTTCGCGCGGTTTCCCGAGTACGAAGAGCTGAAGCGGTACGAACGGATGGTGATCGATGTCGCGGGCGAGAATCCCTACTTCCGTATTGATCAGGGCGGAGCGAATTCTGCGGGCAGGACGCGCATTGCCGGACGTGATCTGTTCAATTTCTGCGACTACGACTACCTCGGCCTGGCCCATGACCCGGATGTCGCTGCAGCCACGAAGGAGGCCATCGACCGCTACGGCACCAGCGCGGGCGCGAGCCGCCTGGTCTCCGGCGAGAAACAGATTCATCGTGACCTCGAGCGCGGTCTCGCGGCGTTTCTCGGCACGGCGGCGGCGGTGGTGTTTGTCTCCGGCCACGCCACCAATGTCACCACGATCGGTCACCTGCTCGGACCGGAAGATCTGGTCGTTCACGATGTGCTCGCGCACAACTCGATCATGCAGGGGGCGCAGCTTTCCGGCGCCACACGCCGGGTCTTTGCCCACAACGATTGGAGAGCGCTGGACGCGCTGCTGTCGGAAGTGCGCCACCGATACCGGCGCGTCCTGATCGCGATCGAAGGGGTGTACAGCATGGACGGCGATTACCCCGACCTACCGCGTTTTGTTGAACTGAAGAAAAGGCATCAAGCGCTGCTGCTCGTCGATGAGGCGCACTCACTCGGCATCATGGGCCCGACCGGCCGCGGCATCGGCGAACACTGGGCCGTCGCGCGGACCGACGTCGATCTGTGGATGGGCACGCTCTCCAAGGCACTCGCCAGTTGCGGCGGATACATCGCCGGATCGGCGGAGCTGGTCGAGTACCTCGCGTACACCGCACCGGGGTTCGTGTACAGCGTCGGACTCTCGCCACCCAACGCGGCGGCGGCACTGGCCGCATTGAACCTGCTCAGGGATCAGCCGCAGCGCGTCACGCGGCTTCGAGAACTGGCCCGGCTCTTCCTGAAGCTGGCCGGCGAGCGCGGGTTGAACACCGGCTCGGCGGCCGACACGCCCGTCGTCCCGGTGATCGTCGCGAACTCGGTCAAGAGCCTTCGTCTGGCCAGCGTCCTCTACCAGCGCGGCGTTTACGTCCAGCCGATCCTGCCGCCGGTCGTGCCCGAGCATGCTTCCCGCCTCCGTTTCTTTATCACCACCAATCACAGCGAACTGCATATCCGCGAAACGGTCGACGCGATCGCGGAGGAGCTGGCCAAGCTGTGATGCCGAACGCGCCGAGCCCCATTCATGAGTGATGCGTACGCCATCTCGGTCGAGGCGCTGACGAAACGCTACGGCGACCTGCTCGCGGTCGATGAGGTTTCCTTCACCGTCCGGCGGGGTGAGCTGTTCGCATTCCTCGGCCCCAACGGTGCCGGGAAGACGACGGCCGTGGAGATTATCTGCGCGATCCGACGGCCCACCTCGGGAACCGTACGTGTTCTGGGAATGGACGTCACCCGACAGAAGCGCGACATCATCCCCCGCATCGGTGTTCTGCCGCAGGGCGGCAGTTCGTTTGATCGGATCACCGTCCGCGAGAGCATCCAGTTCTACGCACGACTGTTCGGCGCCCGGAACGCCGACATCGACGGCCTGATCAGACTCACGGATCTCACCGATAAACGCAATGTGCAGTTCAGGAACCTCTCCGGCGGGATGAAACAGCGGCTCGGGATCGCGATCGCGCTGGTGAACGATCCGGAAGTGGTGTTTCTCGATGAACCGACCACCGGCCTCGATCCCCATGCCCGGCGCGCGGTGTGGGAGGTGTTGCTGGACTTGAAGCGCCGAGGCAAGACCGTGTTCCTCACCACGCACTACATGGAGGAGGCGGAACTGCTTGCCGACACCGTCGCGATCATCTCGAAGGGGAGGATCATCGCCACCGGATCGCCGGATGAGCTCATCGAAACGAGTTCCAACGACCTCCGCCTCTCGCTGAAGGCCGTGAGTGCAAGCGACGTGGAACTCATCAGAACGATGAACTTCCAACCCGTTCGCGATACTGAAGACAGCGTCACGGTTCGCGTCCGGGACACGGGCGATGTCCATGCGATCCTGAGCGCGCTTCACGAGACCGGCACGACGCTGCCGGACATGGACGTGCGCAAGGCCAATCTTGAGGAAGTCTTCCTCGCGCTGACCGGAGAGCCACTTCACGAAGTGGCCGCGGATCAGATGGACGGGGGAAAGCCATGACGCCCCGCATCATCACCGCCAACCTGATTGTTCGGCTCAAGACGCTCGGCCGCGAGAAGTCCGCGATGTTCTTCACCATCGCGTTTCCGGTCATCCTCGTCCTCGTCTTCGGCACGATCTTCACCAGGCCGGAGAAGATGAACTTTGACCTCGCGGTGCAGGACCTTGATCAGAGCGAGGCGTCGAGGCGCCTGATCAGCACGCTCGGTACCGATGATCTCTTCAGAGCGGCCATGGTGCCCATCGATGCCGATCCCGCGCAGTTCGCCCGAGAGTATCGCCGGAATCTCGTCCTCGTGATCCCGCGGGGCTTCGGCGAGATGCAGGCGCGGCGGCTGCTCCAGGGGGATGAGACGGCCTCCGTCGTCCTGAGATATGTCCATGATCCCAGCTCGACATCGGTGGATACCAAGCTGCACTACCTGAACACCATCGTCGTCGAGGCGAATCAGCGCATGTCCGGAACGACGCCATTCATCACCGCGGCCGGGCAATCGATACTTGACCGGCAATACCGCTTCATCGAGTTCTTCGTCCCGGGCATCATCGCGATGGCCGTGATGACCTCGTGCCTCTCCGGCGCGCTGAACATGAATGCGGAGCTCCGCCAGAAAGGCATTCTTCGCAAGCTCGCCACCACGCCCATCACCTCGGCCGACTGG
>SLDM01000014.1 GCA_007125255.1 Phycisphaerales bacterium | reverse complement strand
CGCCATGCAGGTCGCCGCCTCGGATATCGAGCTCTACAAGGCGCAGCGAACCCAGGCCGATCTGGACCTGAGCTACACCACGATCTCTTCGCCCATCAACGGCGTCGTCGGCCGCGCGTTGAAGGACGTCGGCACGTTCGTCGATGACGGTTCCAACAGTCTGCTTGCGGTGGTCGAAGCGGTTGATCCGATCTACGTCCGCTTCTCCATGAGCGAGCAGAACCTGCTGCGCTACGGAAGCATGAGGGAGACCGGGCGGCTCACCGGACCGGAGGGTGAAGATGTCGAGGTGAGCATCACCCTCCGCGATGGCAGCGACTTTGAACACCACGGCCGGATCTCCTTTGTCGATGTGCGTATCGATGACGCCACGTCGACCGTCCTGCTCCGCGCGACCGTGCCGAATCCCGACCTGGCGCTGCGACCGGGCCAGTTCGTCCACGTAAACCTGCTCGGTCTCGAGCGGCCATCGATCGTGGTCATCCCGAAGCAGGCCGTCGTTCAGACCCCGACGAGCGCTTCGGTCTACGTGGTCGATGAGGAGCAGGCGATGGTGACCGTTCGCATGATCCGGCTCGGCGATTGGCACGAGAACGGCTGGATCGTGGAGGAAGGTCTCGAAGAGGGTGACGTCGTCGTCGTTGACAACATCATGCGACTGAGACCGGGAACGCCGGTTGCGATCGATGAGCGACTTTCGGTGGATGACTTCGACGGGGCGCCGATCGGCGAACAAACGCCGTCGATGCTGCCCGGCCAGTAAAGGAGCCGTGCCATGTTCAACTTCTCACGGTTCTTCATCGATCGGCCGGTCTTCGCAACCGTTCTGTCCCTGCTGATCCTGCTGGGCGGCGCGGTGGCGATCATCTTCCTGCCGATCGACCGCTATCCGCAGATCGTGCCACCCTCGGTCCAGATCAGCGCCAGCTATCCCGGAGCCGATGCCGAGACGGTCGCGGAAGCCGTCGCTTCACCGATTGAACAGCGGCTGAGCGCGGTGCCGAACCTGCTCTACTTTCAATCGCGCAGCGGGAACGACGGATCACTCTCCATCACCGCAACGTTCGAGGTGGGGACCGACGAGGACGTCGCCGCCGTTGACATCCAGAACCGCTTGACCGGCGCGTACTCCCGCCTGCCCGAGGAAGTCATCCGGCGTGGAATCGAGGTCTCGAAATCCTCACCCGGCCTGCTGGCCATCGTCGCGCTCGAGTCTGACGATCCGCGGTATGACGACGTCTTCCTCAGCAACTACGCGATCGTCAACATCCTGAATGCCATTCGCCGCGAGCCGGGGGTCGGCAATGTGACGATCTTCGGCTCGCGGACCTACTCGATGCGCATCTGGATCGATCCGGACAAGCTGACCGGCATCAACATGACGATCCGCGAGGTCGCCAGCGCGATTCGTGATCAGAACAATCTCTTTCCCGCGGGCACGGTTGCCGCCCGGCCGACGGATGAGCTTGTGGAGTTGACCATTCCCGTTCAGACCGAGGGGCGACTGCACGAGCCGCGACAGTATGAACAGATCATTCTTCGGGCGTACTCCGACGGCCGCATCGTCCGTCTCGGCGATGTGGCGCATATCGAGCTGGGCTCGGCCAGCTACGACCGTGTCGGGCGGGTGAACGAACTGCCCACCGCATTGATGATGATCTCACAGCAGGTGGACGCCAATGCGCTGGACACGATGGCCAATGTCCGCCGCGTGATGGACGAGCTGTCGGAATCCTTCCCGGCAGGCGTTCGCTACCGCGTCCCCTACGACACGACCGCGTTCATCACCGCATCGATTCACGAGGTCGTCAAGACCCTGATCGAAGCGGTCATCCTCGTCATCCTGGTCGTCTTCCTGTTCCTGCAGTCATGGCGAGCGACCCTGATTCCGCTGATCGCCATTCCCGTCTCCATCGTCGGGGCGTTTGCCGGCATGCAGATGCTCGGCTTCTCCATCAACACGCTGACGCTTTTCGGCCTGGTGCTGGCGATCGGCATCGTCGTGGATGATGCCATTGTCGTCGTTGAAAACGTCGAGCGCCTCATGGATGAGGAGAAACTCTCCGCCCGCGATGCGACGATCAAGGCGATGAGCCAGGTCTCCGGAGCGCTGGTGACGATGGTCCTCGTCCTCTGCGCGGTCTTTGTTCCCGTCGCCTTCATGGGCGGGATGACGGGAGAGTTGTATCGACAGTTTGCCGTCACCATTGCCGTTTCCGTCGGCATCTCCGGCTTCGTCGCCCTGACCCTCAGCCCCGCCCTCTGCCGCATGATTCTCAGGCCGAAAGTCGACCGGCCGACATTCTTCGTCTTTCGGTGGTTCAACGTGCAGTTCCGAAAGGTGACGCGGGGATACACCACCGGCGTGCGGACGCTGATTCATCATGCGGTCGTGGCGCTGGTCATCTTCGGCGGCCTGTCGCTGATCGCCTACCGCATGGTCGACCGCGTCCCCACCGGATTCTTCCCGAGCGAGGACCAGGGATTCTTCAGCGCCGCCGTCCTGCTGCCGGACGGCGCCTCGATGGATCGCGCGGATCGTCTGCTTCAGGAAGTCGAGCAGTTTCTCATCGAGCACGACGCGGTGCAGGACGTCATTGCCCTGCTCGGCCAGGACACGCTCTCCGGCGGAATCATCAGTTCCAATGCGGCGACGCTGTTCGTGTCGCTGAAGCCGTTCGACGAGCGGCGCGGGCGGGATATGCGGGCCCAGGCGGTGATTGATGCCGTCCAGGAGCGGTTCAGCGATGCCCGCGACGGGATGGTCTACGCGTTCCAGCCTCCGGCGGTACAGGGAATCGGCCAGCGCGCCGGTTTCCAGATGGAGCTCCAGGATCGGAGCAGCCAGACCGTCCAGGCCCTGGTGGAAGCCAGCGAGGAGTTCCTGCAGGAGGTGCAGCGTCACCCGCAGATTTCCGACGTCACCGCGTCGATCCGCTACCAGGCGCCGCAGGTCTTCATCGATGTCGATCGGGAGAGAGCGAAGGTGCTCGGCCTCGACCTCGCCGACGTGTACGACACGCTCAATACCTATCTCGGCACGGTGTACGTCAACGACTTCAACATGTTCGGACGGGTGTGGCGCGTGAACATGCAGGCGCAGCCGCAGTACCGTGACGATCCGGCGGACATCAGGAACTACCATGTGCGCAATCAGAATGGCCAGATGGTTCCTCTCGACGCGGTCGTGACGTCTGAGTTCCGCAGCGGGCCCAACCTCGTTGAGCGATTCAACGGGTTCAACTCGATTCAGATCTCCGGCACGCCCGCCCCGGGATACAGCACCGGCGAGGCGATGAACCTGCTCAGCCGGCTCGCGGAGGATTCTCTTCCCGCCGGCTTCGGATACGAATGGAGCGGCGCCTCCTTCCAGCAGTCCCGGGCCGGCTAGGAGACGCCGATCATCATCGTCTTCGGCATGATCGTGATTTTCCTCGTTCTGGCGGCTCAGTACGAACGGTGGATCATGCCCCTGGGCGTGCTGCTGGTCGTTCCCTTCGCCATCTTCGGCGCGATGACTGCGATCATCTTTCGCGGACTGCCGCAGGACATCTACTTCCAGATCGGTCTGCTCGTTCTGGTGGGTCTCTCCGCGAAGAACGCGATTCTGATCGTCCAGTTCTGTACCGAGCGTCGCAATCAGGGCCACAGTGCGACCGATGCCGCGCTCGAAGCGGCGCGGATCCGTTTCCGGCCGATCCTGATGACATCACTGGCATTCGTCGCCGGCGTGATTCCGCTGGTCATCGCGACCGGCGCGGGCGCGGCCGCCCGTCACTCCATCGGCACGGGCGTGATCGGCGGGATGCTCGGCGCGACACTCCTCGCGCCGTTCTTCGTGCCGCTGTTCTACGTCCTGCTCGATCGCCTGGCGGAGTGGTGCCGCCGCTGGCGGGCCAGGGTCCTGAACGTACCGGCTCAGACCGGGCCGGAAAACCCGAAGCGCGCGACCTGAGGGGACGAAAGAAAGGCACGGGGAAAGTGATGGAGTGACGGAGTGACGAAGGGGTGGGTGACGTCGGAGAATGTCCTGAACCCGTCATTCCCGCGGAAGCGGGAGTCCAGGCGGCGCGCGTCAGTCATCCCGAGTAAAGAAACCGTCCCGCGCGATGAACACAGGGTGCCACGGCCAGAGGGCCGTAGGGAGTCGGCCGTGCGAGATGGAAACTCGATCACCGGACCGAAATACGACGCCCTTTCGCAGGGACGACACACACACCGCTCTTTCGTCACTCAGTCACTTTGTCACTTTGTCACTCCCCCGCTCCGTGCCTTCGTGCCTTTCTCCGTAGCAACTCAGCCGTGCGAGATGGAAGTTCGATCACCGGACCGAGATACGACGTCAAGACGTAGCATGACGAGCTATTCAATCCTCACCCTGCATCGCTTCGCCGGTTCGTTCGACATCCTTCCCGGCGCCTTTCCAGGTGTTGCAGCCGCTGAGCGACACGAGGCTGACGACGAGCGCCAGGGCGCCGAGGAGGCCCAGCATCTGACCGGTTCGACGGAGAATGCGCTGTTTCATGGGGGAGTCTTTCATACATGGAAGTGTTTGGAAAAAGGCGCCATCGCGGAACATCCTGCGCCGCGATGACGCGCTAGGGGGGGGCATCGATGTGGGTGGGGACCGGGGCGGGGCAATCAAGAATACGTTCCGCCGGCTCGACCCTCACGGCTTTCCTCCGGGACTTCCGAACGCTGCCAGCACGCCGCCGCCGATCGCGAGAACCGCGCCGCCGATCATGTACCACATCGTGGTTTCGGTGAATCGTCCGGTGAAAAAGTTGCTCATCCGGTCGGCAAGGGAGTCCGAGGCGTTCAGCCCGACGATAAAGAGAATGACGCCGAGAATGGCCAGGACGATTCCGACAATTCGCACGGCGCTCATGGTTCGCTTCTTGTGTCTGAGGAACGCCCTTCACCGGCGCCGCCGGCGTGGGTGGTTCGGTCCCTGCCCGCCCCGGCGCGGCGCCGGAGCGGGGTGAAGGCATCGGTCAGCAGCGCCCGGAGAAGCTTTGCCTCGGCGGTCCGGCAGATCTGCTTGACGTTCTCCGGACTGATCGCTTCTCCATGCCTCCTGGCGAGGATGGTGGCGATCTGCCGGTGGGTCCGGCAGATCCGACCGGTCAGATCATGGCCGAGATGGCCGGGAATCGAATCATGGTGGTGGTCAAATGTGTGCATCGCTCTTCCCTTCTCTTGCGGCGTTGGTGAACGTGGCTTGCGCTCTTCCGGTTGATGGCATCCGGTCGATGGCAGGCTCAGAACCCCCGCGGCAGGTAGCCCATCAACAACAGAATGAGAACAATCAGCAGGATGAATCCCAATACGCCGGTTGGCCCGTAGCCCCACCGGCGGCTGTACCCCCACGTGGGCAAGGCGCCGACGAGCAGCAGGAGGACGATGATGAGCAGAATGAGTCCCATGAGCGATTCCT
>SLDM01000289.1 GCA_007125255.1 Phycisphaerales bacterium | reverse complement strand
GGATTTCGATATCGCCACACTGCAGGATTTCGCGGAGGACCGGATCAAGCCGATCTTTGAACGCGTGGCGGGGATGTCCGAGATCAACGTTCTGGGCGGACGGGAGCGCGAGGTGCAGATTCGCTTCGACCCGATCCGCCTCGCCCAGCATCGCATCACCGCCACGCAGCTCGTCGATGCGATCCAGCGGGCCAACCGCAATGTCTCGGCCGGAGAACTGGCCGAAGGCAAGCTCGACGTTCGGGTGCGCACCATCGGCCAGTTCGAGGCCACCGAACAGATCGAACAGAGCGTCATCACCCACACCGGCCGCGGTCCGATCCGCATCGGAGATATCGCGGAGGTCGTCGAGGCGTACAAGCGCCCCAACCGGCTCGTGCGATCGCGCGGCGAGCCGGTGATCGCGATCAACGCCCAGCGCGAGGTCGGCTCCAACGTGATGGAGGTCATGGCCGGTCTCCAGCGGGAGATCGACCGGCTCAACGCCGAGGGGGGGTTGCTCGATACCTACTCCGAGCAGATCGGCCTGAGTTCGCCGCTGCGCCTTCGGCAGGTGTATGACCAGACGATCTATATCGATGATGCGCTCGCGCTCGTGCGCAGCAATATCTGGATCGGCGGATCGCTTGCCATTCTTGTGCTGCTCATCTTTCTGCGGTCGCTCCGTTCGGTCGGCATCATCGCCCTGGCGATTCCGATCTCCGTGATCGGCTCGGTGGTCGTCATGGTCATGCTCGGCCGGAGCGTCAATGTCATCTCGCTGGCCGGCATGGCGTTTGCCGTCGGCATGGTGGTGGATAATGCGATCGTGGTGCTCGAGAACATCTTTCGGCACCTGGAGATGGGCAAGCAGGCGATGAAGGCGTCGTACGACGGCGCCCGGGAGGTGGCTGGCGCGATCCTCGCCTCCACGCTCACCACGATCGCGGTCTTCGTCCCGATCCTGCTCGTTCAGGAAGAAGCGGGGCAGCTCTTCCGCGATATCGCGCTGGCGATCTGCGCGGCGATCGCGCTGAGCCTGCTCGTCTCGATCACCGTCATTCCCACCGCCAGCGCGCGGCTGCTCAAACCGATCAAGCGGCGCGAGCCGGTCGACCGCTCCGGCCGGTCGCGCTTCCAGCGGGTGATGATGGCCCCGATCGATGCTGCGCTGGCGATCGGCCGCGCGGTCGGTTCGATTCCGCGCCTCTGGGGATGGATCATCCACTGGTTGTGCGGCAGCGTGATGGCGCGGGTCGCGATCGTGGCGGTCCTGACCGGCGTATCGCTACTGGGAAGCTGGTGGCTCATGCCCCCGGCCGACTACCTGCCGCAGGGCAATCGCAACCTGATCTTCGGCATCCTGAACCCGCCGCCGGGTTACAACCTCGAACAGCAATCGCGGCTCGGTGAGCGGATCGAAGCGACGATGCGCCCCTTCTGGGAGGCGGGCAAGCTCAAGGATGATCCCGAAGCGTACGCGCAGGCCGTCGCGGAGCTGCCGGAGATTTCCGTCTTTAATCCGCGCCTGGGGCGTCCCGGCGATCCGGTCGTGCCTCCGTCCATAGAGAACTACTTCTTCGTCGCCACGCCGACGACGATGTTCCACGGCGCCATCAGCGATGAACCAGGTCGGGTGGCGGATCTGCGGCCGCTCTTTCAACAGGCGACGCGCCAGGATGTCGCGCCGGGGGTGCTTTCCTTTGCCTTCCAGGTTCCGCTCTTCCGATTGGGCGGAAACACCGGGTCGGCGGTCAAGGTGGATTTTGCCGGTGATGACCTCGACCGTGTCATCGCTGCCGCCGGCGCGGTGTACGGCGAGATGGTGGAGCGCTACGGCCCCTTCACCGTGCAGACCGAGCCGAACAACTTCAATATCCAGGGCCCGGAACTTCAAATCATTCCCGACCGGATCCGTCTGAGCGAACTCGGCATGACCACGGCCGATCTCGGCATCGCCGTGCAGGCCGCCGGCGACGGCGCGATTATCGGCGAGTACCGTCTGGGCGGAGAGACGATCGACCTGAAGCTGGTCGCGCGCGATTCGGTGACCACGCGCCAGCTCGCCGGCATCGACGACACGCCGATCGCCGCCCCGACCGGCGATGTGGTCCCGCTGACCAGCGTGGCGATACTCAATCGCACGACCGCGCCGCAGGAGATTCTGCGCGTCGGCCGGCAGCGCGCGGTCTCCCTGCAGTTCACCGCGCCGGACGGGATGCCGCTGGAATCCGCGATCAGTGAGATCAACGGCATCCTGGCCGACTACCGTGGCCAGGGGATCATCACGCCGGATATCGAGGTCAACGTCGCCGGCTCCGCGAGCAAACTCCAGGCGGTGCGGAACGCCCTCCTGGGAGACGGGTCGTTCACCGGCACGCTCGGCAGTTCCCTCGTGCTCGCGCTGATCATCGTCTACCTGCTCATGTGCGTGCTCTTCCAGAGCTTTGTCCACCCCCTGGTCATCATGTTTTCCGTTCCGCTGGCGACGCTCGGCGGGTTCATCGCGCTGGCGATCGTCCACGCCTGGAGTCAGGGGAATCCCTACCTGCCCGTTCAGAACCTCGATGTGCTGACGATGCTCGGCTTCGTCATCCTGATCGGGGTGGTGGTGAACAACGCGATCCTGATCGTGCACCAGTCGCTGAACTTCATGCGCGGCACGGGCGATGCCGCCCAGGACATCGACGGCGTGCTCGAACCGCGGCTCGCCATCTCCGAAGCGGTGCGGACGCGGGTCCGGCCGATCTTCATGAGCATGCTGACCTCGGTCGGCGCGATGTTGCCGCTGGTCCTGATGCCCGGTTCGGGCTCGGAACTCTATCGCGGGCTGGGCAGCGTGGTCGTGGGCGGTCTGATTGTTTCCTCGGTGTTCACGCTGCTGCTGGTTCCGCTCCTGTTCAGCCTGGTGATTGACGCCGCCCAGGCGCTGGCGGCGCGGACCAGGCCGACGCTTGCCGAGTCACTCGGCGTGCCTTCTCCGGCCGGAAGCGCGGCACCGGGTGGCGCGGCCGCAACCGATCGCGGCCTGGTCACGTATGACCGCAGAAGCGAGTAATGCGGACGCGCCGGTTGTTCCGCGGCCGGAACCCCGAAGCTCGGGCATTCGCCGCGGCGGGTCCCTTCTCGCCTTCAGGCGGACGTTGAGTCGTTCGATGAACTGTTCGATGAAGCGTTTGATGAAGGCTGGCTCGTGAGCGGTTGTGAAAGGAACTGGTTCATCTCCCCGGCGCTGTCAATCGTCGATGACCGTAGATCATCATGCTCCCCGACACTCCTGAGAACCTGAAGAACGGCCGCCCCCGGTCGCTGGACGACCGTGACGGTCGGTGGGGTGAATTGCATCTGCGGGTGCCGTACCGGCTGCGGGCCACGCGGGACGTGTTCGAGATCAACGCGCCGGAACTCATCTCGGTGATCGAAACCCCGTCCGATCGGCCGGCCCAGGTCCTGACGATCATGGACCAGGGGCTCCACGAAGCCCAGCCGGATCTGCTTCGAAGGGTCGAGTCGTACCTTCGCGCTCACGAGGATCGCGTCACGCCGGCCGGCTCCGCGCTGTTCCTGCCCGGCGGGGAGGCGGCCAAGAACGATCCGGCCCTGATCGACGAGGTGCTCTCTGCGATTCACGAGCGCGGGATCTGCCGGCACTCCTACGTTCTCGCCATCGGCGGGGGCGCGGTGCTCGACGCGGCCGGATTCGCCGCGGCCACGGCCCACCGTGGGGTGCGCCTGATTCGACTGCCCTCGACCACCCTCGCCCAGGGAGATGCCGGCGTGGGCGTCAAGAACGGCGTGAACCGTTTCGGCAAGAAGAACTTCCTCGGCACCTTTGCCGTTCCGTGGGCGGTGATCAATGACTTCAACCTGCTGAGGACGCTCTCCGGCCGCGACTGGCGGTGCGGCTTCAGCGAAGCGGTCAAGGTCGCGCTGGTCAAGGACGCGGGCTTCTTCCGCCTGATCGAATCGTCCATCGGCGCGATCAACGATCGCGATCTTGCCGTCGCCGGCCCGATCATTCAAAGGAGCGCGGAACTGCATCTCAAGCACATCCTGAGCGGAGGGGATCCCTTTGAACTGACCACCGCCCGGCCGCTCGATTTCGGCCACTGGGCCGCGCACAAGCTCGAACAGATGACCTCCTTTGATCTCCGACACGGCGAAGCGGTCGCGATCGGACTCGCCCTCGATGTGGTGTACGCCGAGCGGACGGGATTGCTCGCGGCGCCGGACCGCGAACGGATCCTGGCGTGTCTTCTGGCGCTCGGCTTTGACCTGCACCACCCCGCGCTGCACGAGACGGAGACGCTGCTGGAAGGGCTCGATGAGTTTCGCGAACATCTCGGCGGCCGGCTCACGATCGCGCTGATCAACGGTATCGGCGAACAGAGCGACGTCCACGAAATCGACCCATCGGTCGTCCGCGAGGCGATTGATGACCTCAGCGCCGGCGGCCTGAAGACTGGCCGAAGGGGTGGGGACCAAAGGGGTGGGGGCTGAGGGCAGCCGGTCAACCCGCCGCGTCTGTTCACACGCGTCGAGAGTGGATGTTCCGTGCCCGGCGGCGACCATCATCTGTTTGAACGAAACGTGACTCTGAATCGCTCACGCTATGAAGCGGCATCTCGGTTCAGAAGATCGTTCGCAGAGCCATGCCGAGGAGGACGAGGAGCATTGAGACCGATGCGATGTAGGCGATCAGGCCGAGAATCTCGGCGGTTCGTCCGAAGGACTCGATTCCGATCCAGAAGTGGCGGAGATTCAAGCCCACTGCCAGCGCGATGAACATCAGACCCATGATAATACCCGGCGTGCCGTGAAGGACGATGGGTTGAGCGTATCGGCCGGGGATCCATGCGGTCTGCATCACGATGCACGGAATGGCGATCGCGCCGAGGACGAGCGGAAGAACGATCCCGCGCCACGGACAGGCGTGTTGCATGATCGATTGGATCGTGCGGGGGAGCACTTCGGCGCGTCATTCCTTTACGAGTAAGACTTCACCCGGGTGCGATGCGTCAATGGCTGATTGGACATTCTAGTCCAAGAGGGGGGAGGGAAGGACGGAGGCATCCAGGCATCCAGGCATCCAATCATCAAGGCAACAAGGTATCAAAGCGACGGGGCCGCGAGGCGTTTGGCACAGAGGGCGGAGCGAAGAAGGCGTTGCGGGGGAGGGGGCTTGCTCAAAGCGCACCCATGGATGGCGAGAGTGGCGCGGTTGAGGAAGGAGTTGAAACGAGATGAGCTGAAACGACATAAAGAGGTGTCATACCACGCCGCGGAACCGCCCTGATGTCCCGCAATGCCGCCGCACGGCGTCAATGCTTTTCGTGACACTTCACCCAGGTGCGATGCCGGAGCGGCTGGCTGAACCGGCCCCAACCAGGACCGGAGGATACTGGACCAGCTGAACCGGTTCATCAAGGTCTGAAAGGGGGACCAGAACGTCCGGTTCGGTGAAGTGCACCTTCGAAGCGGAATGCTCTT
>SLDM01000108.1 GCA_007125255.1 Phycisphaerales bacterium | reverse complement strand
CTGGCGGTCCCCGTGCTGGGAATCGTGCTGGGACTCTCCGGCTGCGCCACGGCTCCCGCCGCACCGGTGAAGTCCTCTCAGCCGTTCACGGCGGACGAGCGTACCGTCCTGGAGACCGATCTGCGCACCCGGCCGATGGTGTCGGGAGAAACCGGTGAACAACTGCGCTGGGTCGATCTCATCCGCGCGGTCCGCTGGGCGGACGTGGTGATTCTCGGCGAGCGCCACGATGACGGCACCGCCCACGCGCTGCAGCGTCTCATCCTGAAGGATGTTCTTCAAACCTGGCCGCGATCAACGCTGTCCATGGAAATGTTCGAGCGTGATGAGCAGGCGCTCGTGGACGATTATCTCGATGGTATTCTCGACACCGAGACGTTTGTGCGACTGACCTTCAGCGCGAACTGGGGAGGTGAGGAGCGCTGGCTGGAGTGGTACCAGCCGATCGTGGATACGGCGCGGGACTACGGCGCGTCGATCGTTGCGGCCAACGCGCCGCGCCGTTACGTGCGGCTGGCGCGGACCGATGGCTACGGCGCGCTCCGCGCGTTGCCCCGCGATCGACGCCGGTACTTTGATCTGCCCGCGCGTCTGCCCGAGGAGGGGATGTATCGCGAGCGGTTCTGGGGGGTGATGTCGCACGGGCACCCGAGCTCGGACGAAGATCAGGAGGCTGCCGATGCCCGGATCGAAGCGATCTTTCGCAGCCAGATGGTCTGGGACGCGACGATGGCGCGGTCGATCCTCGGCGCCAATCCGAGCCGGCGGGCGAAGGTCGTGCACCTGGTCGGTCAGTTTCACAGTGATTTCGAGGGCGGGCTGATTTCCGAACTCCGTCGCCACCGGCCGGGAGTGCGGATTCTCAACGTGAGTCTGCAGGCCTCGGATGCCGAAGCGCTGCGCGAGGAAGATCAGGGACGGGCGGACATTGTGATCTACACGGGGGCGATCGAGTCGCCGATGATGCCGGCCGCGGATACCGACGATCACGATGCCGATGATGACGAGGATGGTCATCACGAAGAAGGCCATCACGAAGATCCTCATCACCATGATGAGCAGCCGTGAGTGTGAGTGACGATGAATCGTGGCGAAGCGGACCAGGCGCGCCACGGCGAGGCGTGAGTCGGGCTCGACTCGACAGGTGAAACGTAACCGGGGCGGCGCGTCCGGTACGCGGCGCACCAACAGAGAGAAACGTGGCGGAGCGAAACGTGGCGGAGAGAATCATGGGTTCCCAGGTGACGGATTCGGTGTTGGCCCCGGTGCTGGAGCGCGTGGATGCAGCGCGTGATGCTTCGCTGGCGCGGCTGGTTGCACTGCTGAGTATTCCCAGCATCAGTACCGACTCGGAGTACGACACGGAGACGAAGCGTGCGGCGCGGTGGCTGGCCGACGACCTCGGTTCGATCGGGTTCGACGCCTCCGTGCGCGAGACGACCGGTCACCCGATGGTGGTCGCGCACCACCCGGGACCGAAGGACGCCGGCGCGAACGTGCCGCACGTGTTGTACTACGGCCATTATGATGTTCAGCCGCCGGACCCGCTGGAGCTGTGGAACAGCCCCCCCTTCGAGCCGCAGGTCGTCCCGGGCGAGCACGGTGAGCGGATCGTTGCCCGGGGCGCGGTCGATGACAAGGGCCAGCTCATGACCTTCATCGAGGCGTTCCGCGCGTGGAAGCACGTGCACGGAGAGTTGCCGATCAAGGTCACCGTCCTCCTGGAAGGCGAGGAGGAATCCGGGAGCCCTTCACTCGAACCGTTTCTGATGGAGCACCGCGACGAGCTGTCGGCGGATGTCTGTATCGTCTGCGATACGGGCATGTGGGACATCGAAACGCCGGCAATCACCTACATGCTGCGTGGGATGGTGTACCTGGAGGCAACGCTGCACGGGCCGTCACATGACCTGCATTCGGGGATGTACGGCGGTGCGGTGATGAATCCGCTCAATGCCCTGACCAGGATTCTCGGTGAACTGCATGATGCCGAGGGCCGCGTCCGGGTGAAGGGCTTCTACGACGACGTGAAGGAGTTGACCGCCGCCGAACGCGGCGCCTGGGAGCGGCTCGGTCTGGATGAATCAGCGTTTCTCGGCGGTGCGGGCATGAAGCAGCCGTTCGGTGAGAAGGGGTACTCGACGCTCGAACGCACGTGGGCCCGTCCGACCTGCGACATCAACGGCATCATCGGCGGGTACACCGGCCGCGGCGCGAAGACGGTCATCGGCGACCACGCGCGGGTCAAGCTGAGCTGCCGGCTCGTCGCGCATCAGGATCCCGGCCGCATTTACACTGCGCTGGTCGAGTTTTTCGAAAGCCGGACCCCGCCCGACGGGACGTGGTCGTTCACCAACCACGGCGCGGCGCCGGCGATCCGCGTGCCGACGGATTCACCCCAACTCGCCGCGGCGAAGGCCGGGCTCGGCGATGTCTACGGCCGGGAGGCGGTCCTCATCGGCTCGGGCGGATCGATTCCGGTGGTCGGATCGATTCAGCAGATTCTCGGGTTCGATTCGCTGCTCGTCGGATTCGGATTGGACGATGACCGGGTGCACTCACCGAACGAGAAGTTCGAGCGGCGCTGTTTCGACAACGGGGTAAAATCACACGCGGCGATCATGGCCCGGCTGGCCGGCGGGGCAACTTCACCGCGGCCGGATCCCGGTGCGTGATCACGCGGCCTGCTGTAGCGGCTCATCCGGCGCTCCCGCCGCGGTAGCGTCCGCGGAGGGCTTGATCGGTATCGCGGTGCCGTTGCTCTTGGCCAGACGTTCGAGCTGCTTGCGTTCCCGTTCGGCGTTGAGCTCGTGAATCCTGTCCAGTTGCATCTGCTGCAGGGCCCGGACGTCCAGCATGAGTTGATGCCGGGCACGCCCATTCTCGATCGACGCGGCGATGACCCGCAGCGCGGCGAAAACCAGCATCGCGGCGATGGCGATGACCAACCAGAACGGCATGGTCCCGACGGGCGGCATCCGTAGCGGGATCGGCCCGTGCGGGGCTCGACTTGACCGGACTTGCCGCTCCGGGTGCAGTTCGCCACCGTCGCTCGCCGGACGGGAATGCTACACTGATTCCATGAACCGCTTCTGGCAGATCCGGGTCGGTCCGCGCGGCGTGACGCCATCAACAGTCTCCCTGCTGCTGATCGGTCTGCTGCTGGCGGTCCTGGCACCGCCCGCGGCCGCGCAGACCAGCGCGGATGACGTGATTATCAGTCTCGACAAGTTCGGCGTCGGCTCGGTCGTTCGCCCGGGCGAAATCACCGGCATGCGTGTCGAGTTGCTGGCCAATCCCGGCGGAACGCTCGGTGAAGCCACCGGCGCATGGGTGCAGTGGGAGGTTCCCAACGCCGACGGCGACATCATCGGCTACGGGCGCCATGTGACGCTCACCCGCGGACGGCCGATGTACACGTGGCTCTACGCGCCGCTCCCGCCCGGTGCCCGGTCGGATACGATCTGGTCGATCCGCGTCTTCGAGACGCGTGACGGGGAGCGTCGCGGCGAACTCGGCGGAATGCGCTTTCGTCCCGCCGACGCCGGGGCGCAGTTCGAAGAAGTCACGACGGGCCTGATCGGCGTCATCGGCCAGCGGCAGATGGGCCTGAATCAGTACAGCGTTCGTGTGGCGCAGGGGGACCGACCGCGGGCCGCGCACGAGTTCACGCGCACCGTGTTCGGCATTCGCCCCGATGAATTGCCCGATCGCTGGGAAGCGCTCAACGGCCTCGAGGCCATCGTGTGGGGCGATGCGTCACCACTGCAGTTGACGAGTGACACCGCCAACGCGCTCCGGCAGTATGTGCGCCGCGGTGGTCATCTCGTGATCGTTCTTCCGGAAGATGCGAATCCCTGGCAGGCCGGTGCGGTGGCGCAGACGCCACTCGAGGACCTTCTGCCGCCCGAGCCGCCACGACGGGATGAGGACGTCGCGCTTTCGGAGATTCTGCCGCTGATCAGCAAAGCTCGCGGCGCGGTTGCAGACTTCCCCATCAGTATTCGGGTTTTCCAGGATCTCGAAAGTGGAATGGATCGACTCGGGTCCGCCTACGTGCCGATGAAGGCCCTCGAGGACGGGCGGGTCGTCGTCGCGCAGCGCGAATACGGGCATGGCCGGGTGACGATCAGCGGTCTCGACCTGACCCGTCAGCAGATCGCTTCCGTGCGGTTGAGCAACAACACTTCCGGACTGCCCCAGGCCGATGTGTTCTGGAATCGGATCCTCGGCCGACGTGTCGACACGCCCTCGGCCGCGGAGTACCGCGCGATGGAAGAGGAAGATCTGCTTGCCCGCGCCATCGTGAACGAGCGCACCCTCGGCACCGGTGGGCTGATCACGCAACCGATCGCGATGTCCACCCAGGCGGGCGTCGGTCTGCTCGTGGCGCTGGTGCTGTTCGCGACGTACTGGATTATCGCCGGTCCCGGCGGCTTCGCGTTTCTGAAGATGTACAAGAAGCCGCAGCATGCGTGGGTTGCGTTCGGCGCAACCGCGCTGGTCTTCACCGCCATTGCCTGGGGCACGGTCAGTGTGCTTCGCATCAATGAGCCACAGGTTCGTCACGTGACTTATCTCGATCATGTCGCCCAGCCGGTATGGCGGGGGCTTGACGAGGAGGAGCCGCAGATGCAGCGTGCGGTCAGTTGGCTCACGCTCTACACGCCCGGCTACCAGAATGTGCCGCTGGGAATTGAATCGGCCGGCAACGAGCGGAACCTGCTCGCGACCTGGACCGCACCGGGAGAATCGGTCAGCCGCTTCCCCAATGCGAATCGCTACACGATTGACATTGGCACGTCCGGTTCCTCATTGCTCATGCCTTCGCGTTCCACCGCGACGCAGTTCTACGCCAACTGGCTCGGCGGCCTGAGTGGCGACTGGGGCGGGATGATCCGTGAGCATCCCGACCGGCCGGTCAACGTCCAACTCGACGGCAGCGGGCGGGAGGTCGGACTTGAAGGCGTGTTGCTGCACGACCTGCCCGATACCTTGCGTGATGTGACGTTCATCTGGGTGCGCAACCAGCGCTTTGCCGCACGGCGATACCAGACGCGTGACGGCGAGGAACTCATGTGGATGCCGCGCATGATCTCGGGGCAGATGAACAACCTCGGCTATATGCTGCGCCTGCCCGCATGGAACCCGGGCGATCAACTCGTCCTCGAAGAACTGGAGTCACAGTTTACCGGCGGCGCGATTCTCAGTAACAGCATCGATCGGCGGTACGTCGAGGACTACCGCAGCACCGGCTTCGGGGCAGCCCCCACGCAGACCCTCCGCGCCACCGATCGGCTGCGGTACAAGGAGATGCTGAGTTTCTTCCACCAGTTGACTCCGCCGCAGTACTTCAAGGGCCGGGCGGATGACACAGACCCGGACAACGTCGTCTTTGCGCGCACGCTCGGTCGCGAACTCGATCTTTCACCGTGGTTCTCCCGGCCGTGCGTGATCATCATCGGACATCTGGAAAACT
>SLDM01000156.1 GCA_007125255.1 Phycisphaerales bacterium | reverse complement strand
TCGTCGCGGTCCTCGGGCTGCTCTCGGATCGCGCCGTCACCGTCGGGCTCATCCCGATGCTGAATCATCTCGGCCCCCTCGGGGCGGTGGCTCTGATGATCTACGTACTCGGTATCGGCTTCTCCGGCTGGCTGGGGGTCGGGGCCGTGATGCTTCTCCAACGCCGCGCCCTCGCCTCCATGATGCTCCGGCTCTGGGCGGGTGTGTACCTGGCGACCTACGCGCTGCTCTTTACTGCCGCCGCAGTCCTCGCGATTGCCGCGTCGGGAACGTTGCTTGCGGAACTTGAAGCCGAAGGCATCGATCAGGAGGTCATGGACGTCCTGGGCAGTGCCTGGCCTTTTGTCGTCATCGGCTGGAGCGTGTTCAACTATCTCTGGCTGGCCATCGTGCCGGTCTTCATTCTGCTCTGGTTCCGCCGTGGAGTGATCCAGCGCGAGGTCGAGTCGTGGGAGGCGAGTGAGCCGGACTGATGCCCGCTCCCTTCGCCAGAAACGGCCAAGCCCCCTCCAAGCAAGCCCCCCAGTTCGCGGAAGCTTCACCGGGAGCGTCGGCGCCGCAGACGGGAAGTGATCCCTGATACACTGTCGCGCCATGCAGAGCTTTCATGCGACGACGATCGTTTCCGTGCGCCAGGGCACCCGCGTGGCCGTGGCCGGCGATGGACAGGTCAGTCTCGGCCAGACCATTGCCAAGGCCGATGCGGTCAAGGTGCGCCGTCTGCCTGAACTCGGCGCCGACAAGGCCGGCGTGCTCGTCGGCTTTGCCGGGTCGGCCGCGGACGCGTTCGCCCTGCTCGAACGGTTCGAAGCCCGGCTGAAGGAATCGCCCACCAACCTCATGCGGGCGGCGATTGAACTGGCGAAACAGTGGCGCACCGACCGGGCCCTGCGCCGGCTCGACTCGCTGCTCCTGGTGGCCGATCGGAACGCCACGCTGCTCATCTCGGGTCAGGGCGATGTCATTGAGCCCTCCGATGGCATCTGCGCAATCGGCTCGGGCGGATCGTACGCGCTGGCGGCCGCCCGTGCGCTGACGGCGAATACCGAACTTTCCGCGGCGGAGATCTGCCGCAAGGCCCTCGTGATCGCCGGTGAGATCTGCGTGTACACCAACACGTCGGTGACGGTGCTGGACCTCGATGAAGAAGCGACCGCGACCGATGGCGCGGCGGTCTGAACGCAGCCGGTCGCGGCGCCCGCGCCGACCGGGACGCGGCCGGTGGGCGCGCCGCCTGGCGGTCAGCGCTTTTCGCATCAAGGTCGGCCTGGTCATCCTGACCGCACTCTGCCTGACGCTGGCGCTGAATTGCCTGGAGAGAATCGGACCGCCGCCCGCCCTGCGGTGGGATGCGTTATGGGTCCATCAGCACCGCGACCTGGTGCGATTCGGCGCGATTTCCCTTCTTACCGCGGGGATCGCCACCGGCATGCTGCTCCTGACCCGGCGCGCCAAATGGTGGGCGCTTCTGCTCTGGCTCGCGGCGGTCGCGGTGGCCACCATTCGGTTCTGGGACCGTCTGCCGATCATCCTGCGCGTTCTGGTCGAGCACGCCTGAGACTTGCCCACAACGATTAGCACCGACAGGTTAACCACCATCGAGGTCCAACCGATACACCATGCGGTGAGTTCTCTCTTCAAAAAGCTGCGACAGGCCCTGACCGGCGAGGACCAGCAGGTACGATCGATCCGGAACGCCCTGGAGGAAGCCGGCCGGCATTCCCGGACCGTCGAGTTGATACCTCTTTCCGTCACGCCGCAACTCGAAGGCCGCACGCTGACCGCCGCGATCGAGCTCGTTCGCGAGGCGGATGTTGTGATCAGCCAGCCGATGATCGGGGGGCGCAACTATCCCCTGGCCAAGAACGAGGGCTTCCGGCTCGTCGTCATGAGTGCCGAGGGCCCGCTGGGAGGCCAGACCAAGGCCCTCGGACGCATCAAGATTCCCGCCGGCGGCGGGAAGATGCTGTACGGCTACCGGTTGGAGTTCCCCGAAGCCATGAGCCGCACCGATCGTCGGGATGCGCGCCGTTTTCGCATTGAGAAGCATCTGCAGGCCGAGGTCGAACTCTTTCCGCTCAATCGCAAGCAACCCGTTCGGGGCGCCCTGATCGACATGAGCATCACCGGGCTGCTGATCCGTGGAGAACGCGCGGAGGTCACTTCGCTGATCGGCAAGGATGCGGTCGTGAAGGTCTCGTTGCCCGATCCGGTCGGCGACCTGGTGCAGGTGGTTTCACTCATTCGCTGCTCCCGGCCGGACCGGCGCGGCGCGCAGGAAATCGCCCTGCAGTTCAAGCAACCGATTCCGGCCATCGAACAACTCATCCATCAGGCGGAAGCCGGACAGCTCCGCGTGAATCGGCAGACGAGAGTCTCCGCCTGACCCCGGCGCCACCGGCCTGCGTCACTCCCCTTGTTCGGCGGCGTCATCACGACTGCCGGAGCGGCGGTAGTGCTGCCGCCGCTGGGCGTACTCCTCGGGCGATACCGGAAGGTCGGGGGTTTCGCCCGCCTGCCACTGCGCATGGACTTTCTTCAGAAACGGAACGCACCACTGGCAGCCCGTTCCCGCGCCGAGACAGTCGCAGAGCTGGGAAGGCACGCGCGGCTTCTCCCGGTTCAGGTAGGTCGTCAGCTTGCGCAAGCTGACGCGGAAACAGAGGCATACGTGATCGTCCGGATCCATGGTCAGGCTATCTATCGATGAGAGGGTGGCTATCGATGAGAGAACGGCAATCGACGGGAGGGCGGGATGTCCCGGCCGCCGTGCCGACTGCGGAGAAAAGGATTACTGGAAGAATTCCGGCGGCAGTTCCATGCCTTCGGGAATGATCGGCTGGTCGCGCTCGGGGCGAATCCACGGCTCCCACGGGTCATCATCGGGCGAGCCGAGCAGGTCATCGATCGGTGGAAGCGCGAGTCGGATCTGCTGCGCGTCCACCAGATAACCGACCTGCGTAAAGCTGTTCAGCACCGCCACCCCGCCACGCGGCTGCACGGCACCGATGATCAGCCGCATGGTCTGATCTTCCGCCGTCTGAATATCAATATGGGCGCGGGGTTCCTCGAAACCCAGCTCCGGACGCTCTCCCGGACTGAGGATGCCCAGGTACGGCATTCTGGTCAGAAAGATCAGGTAGCTGCGCAGCAGGGTGATATCGATCGAGAACTGGCCATCGGGTGTCTCCAGGACCCACTCCCAGCCGAGGAAGCCCCCCGACTGCTCGGGGTCGGTGTCCCGCTCGACCCGTCGCGCCCGGAAACTCTCCTGCCCGTCGAATCGGCGGACGGCGACCGAGCGGACGCCGACGTCCAGACCGGGCCATACCTCCGGGATGACGTTCGGATCAAGGTTCGGCGGAATGCCCTCGACATTGCTCTTGCGGATCATGCCGCGAAAGTCCAGGTTGACCGACCAGATCGCCTCTTCACCGAGTCGACGAACGAACGTGCCACCGGTTTCCGGGATGCTCTTGCCGATCTCAATTCCGGCAATGATGTCGCCGTCCGGATCGGTGATCGCATCGGGCCCGCAGGCGGCAAGGACCAGTCGGTCCGGCCCGCCGAAGCCGAACTCGCGATCGTGTTCGCTGGTGCGGGCCTGGATCACGCCGCGTGCCGAGAGCATCCCGGGCAGGAGCTGTTCCATTTTCGACTTGATGCCCGGCTGGCCGTAGGCGTTCACGCTCCGCCAGAGCCCGTTGTCGTGGTAGTACACCCAGATGCGATCGGCACCGGTTTCCAGTCGAAACGCCGCGACGGGGTTCTCGAGAAAGCGCTCCTCGGTAAACAGCGCGCCGACCCGGGCGCTCGCCTCGCGTTCACTGGCCGATTGCTGCCGAAGGAAACGGTCCGCGCCGATCAGCGCGCCGAGCACGATCACCATGATCAAAAGGTGCTTCCACATCAGTCGGCCGCTCCTTTGTTCGAATTCCCGCCGTTCGAATCCCCGGCATTCAAATTCCCGGGGGCTTCATCGCGCCGGGTCGGTACGGCCACTCCGACATGGACCGGCATCCGTCGACGTGCGATCCACCACACTCCACCGAAGCCGAGAAAAACCGCCGGCCCGGTCAGCGCGACGATCGAGCGCCACCGCAGTCGTTCCTCGCCATCCACAAGGTCAAAGCCGCGAGGCATGCGCCGGTGGGTGGCGACTTCCGCCAGCTCTTCCGGCAGGGCAAGCACGCTGACTCCGTTGAGCAGGAGATGATCGGAACGATACTCCGGGAGCCCGAAACGCTCGTTTCGGAAGAGGTGCGAGCCGGCCATCAGCAGCAGCTGCGACGGTGCCCCCGCCTCATCCGCCATCTCGATCGGTTCTCGCTCATCGTGCCGGCGGCCCCGCAGAGAATCGTCCGGCCGGGGAAACTCGCCTTCCAGCAGCACGGCCAGGGCAAGATGCGGACGCCACGCGGGGCCGTCCCTCTGGCCCTCGTCGGTCGTCCCGTCCTCACCCCCGTCCCCGGCCCCGCGGGTCTCGTCGGGACCGCGGAGGTAGCGCTGCGGAATCCAGCCGCCGCGCCAGTCCAGCGTCCAGGCGCGCTGCGAAGTGCTCATCAGCGGCGTGGCCCTCAAGCCGTGATCGGCCAGCTTCTCCTCATCGAGCGTGATGGAGGCGGGGAAGGGGAAGGCCTGATCGCCCAGGCCCTGCGTGATCGGATGGTGGCGGTTGAAGTTCGCGGCCGACGCGCGCACCTGAAACGGCAGCGAGGAAGTCTGTTCCTGGTATTCCCGCTCGCCCTCGGCGATGTTGACCTGGGTGTCGAGCGTCATTTCAAAGTGATTGCGATCGAACACCAGTTCGCGGTTGACGGTGACGCCCCACTGCGGGAAGTAGTGAAGATCGATGTCCAGAACCTGCGGCTGGGGCCAGTAGACGACCTGGAAATCCGCGCCTCGGTACTGCCGCGACTGCATATTGAAGTGTTGCCCGGCCAGGAAAACCGGTGTTCCCGCGTGCAGCAGTTTCGTGGCCAGGTCCAGCATCGGCATGATGTCCCGGCGGGGCTGCATCCAGATCAAGAGATCAATCGGTTCCTCCGGCAGACCGGGGCTGCGCGAATTGATATGGGAGATGCGGAAATCGTGCTGCTCGAGAAACGCCCGCGCATCGCTGTACACATCGGTACCCGTCGGCGCGAGAATATTGCGCTGCTGGAAGTCGTGGTACGCCTCGGCCGCGGAGAGTCTCGGGATATCCGAGGCGAAGGCGATGTGGATCTCCCGACCCGTCTGAAGCCGCCACAACGCGAAGGCGAGTCGAAATTCCAGATGCTCGAACGCCTCACGGGAGGTAAAGCTCAATCGTTCGGTTCGACCGCCGCCACTGAGTTTCAACGTGCAGTAGATTGTCCGCACGATGGTCTGATCTTCATCGCGCGTGGTAAACCGGAAGGGGCGAATGCCCTGCTCGTCTTCGAGCTGCGTGCGGTCGTGATCGGAAAGGTCATCGGCGATCACCATCGAGAAATCGATCTCCGCGCCGGCG
>SLDM01000007.1 GCA_007125255.1 Phycisphaerales bacterium | reverse complement strand
GGGCCCGCCAGAGATCCAGCGCCAGGCCCGCGGGCAGAGCGGCCAGAAGCCCGACCCCGTACACGCCCACCAGGTCCGCGCTCTGAGCGAGGATCGGCGCCTCGATCAGCGGATGGGCGAGCAGGTACCACGGGTAGCCGTGAAAGGCGATCTCGCCGCGCAGGAATTCGATTCCGACCCAGATGACCGGCAGCACGAAGGTCAGCGGCCAGCGGGAGAGCCGGGCATGGCGCGAGATCCGGCCGATCATCCAGACGAACAGCGCGGGGTAGATCGCCATGATCAGCGCGTACAGCACCAGACCGACGGGCGTCACCTGCACCATCCAGCGCGACATCCAGAGCCAGAGCACGACTCCCGCGAGGAAGACGATCAGCGCGGCCGCGCCGGGCCGGGATGCGCTGCGCAAGCCGACATAGCCCAGCGCGACCGGCGCGAGCAAGGCCAGCGGCCAGAGAGAGGTCGGCGGAAAGGCCAGGACGGTCGAGAGGATGAACAGCGCCGCGCCTCCCGCGGCAGCGAGGCAGATCGTCGGCAGCCGGTCGCGCCCGGGCGCTTCTTCTGTTGCAGGCGCTCTCGCAAGCGCTGTCCCAGGCGGATTACTTGCCGGCATAGTCGATGATACTGCTGATTTCGCTGCGCAGTTCGCCGCGGGGAACGACGCGATCGACAAAGCCGCAGTCGCGGAGGAACTCCGATCGCTGGAATCCTTCCGGCAGCTCCTGCCGGATCGTCTGCTGGATGACGCGCGGGCCCGCGAACCCGATGAGCGCTTTCGGTTCGGCCAGGATGACATCGCCGAGCATCGCAAAGCTTGCGGTGACGCCGCCGGTGGTCGGGTCGGTCAGCACGCTGATGTAGAGACCGCCCATGTCGTCGAATCGGGCGAGTGCGGCCGAGGTCTTCGCCATCTGCATCAGCGAGAAGCCGGACTCCATCATCCGCGCCCCGCCCGACGCGCTCACGATGACCAGCGGCAGGTCGCCCTCGGCCGCGACCTCCACCGCCTGCGTGATCTTCTCGCCGATGACCGAGCCCATCGACCCGCCGAGGAAGAAGAAGTCCATGACCGCCAGAACGGCTTTCCGTCCCTTGATGAAGCCGGTCCCCGTATGGACACCGTCATTCTGGCCGGTCGATTTCTGGGCGGCCCTGATCCGATCCTTATAGGGTTTGAGATCCACGAACTTGAGCGGGTCCGCGGGCTTCATGTCTTCATTGAACGGCTCGAAGCTTCCCGGGTCGCACAGCTGCCTGACGCGCTGGACGGCGTTGATCCGGAAGTGGTACTGACAGTCGGGGCAGACCCAGAGGTTGTTCTCCACCGACCGCCGAAAGAGGATCGACGCGCACTCCGGACAGCGAATCCAGAGTCCTTCCGGGATCGCCTTCTTCGGGCGGCCGACCAGTTCCGGTGTATCAGCCCAGCTTCGTGTCGGTACGTTGGTCATCAGTCGGTTCCGTGTTCAACTCTCCCCGATCGCGAACATATGCTGGTGGATTTTCGCTCGCGCGTCCAGTGCCGACACGCCCGGGCACGGTCACGCCCCCCACCATCACCACCACACACACACCACCACCACCACCCCGGCTCTCCTGATCGGCTGCCTCACCCGGAGGCATGCTCGACCTCAACCGCCTCCTGAAGTTTCCCGATCATGTCGGTGTCCATCGCGTAGCGCTCCAGCGGGGGTCGATCGTCGAGCATCTGCCACAACGACGACGCCGGCCGGTTTGCAAGCCAGCACCGGAGCAGGCCGAGGCCGATGGGGTGGAGCACGATCCCGACTTCATCGCTGCGGGTTCTCTTGAGGAGCCGGGCGACCGCGCGAAAGATCCGGCCGCGGGTCTCGATCATGTCCTCGCCCTCCGGGGGCGAGAAGTTCAACGGGTCGTCGATCCATGTCCGATAACGTTTGCCGTACCGATCCGCGAACTCCTGCTCGGTGATCCCTTCCAGCAACCCGAGATCCGGATCGGCGAGGTCGCCGACGACTTTCGTCCGCGCCTTGAGGGTCGCGGCGCAGATCGCGGCGGTCTCCGCGGCCGCTTCATCGGCGGGGTGATAGACCGTGGCGATATGGTGGGCCGCGAGCGCGCGGCTCTGCTCACCGAGAAAGGCCCGCCCGCGATTGCTCAGCGGCAGGTCGGTCCGGCCCGAGATGCGCCGCTCCTGTGCCCAGCGGGTTTCGCCGCAGCGAATCAGGCACAGAACCATCGTTCGTCGCTTCGCTGCCATCTTCAGGTGGCCTTCCTTTCCATGGCCTTCTTCAGGGATGGTCCGTTCCGCAATTCACCGATCGCCTGATCGTAGGCCGGGGTTCGGAAGATCGCCGATGCCGCCACGAGCACATCCGCGCCGGCTTCCAGACACGCCCCCGCCGTCTCCCGATTCACGCCGCCGTCCATCTGGAGGCGCTGCCCGGCGTGCAGGCGGGGACGAATCAACCGCGTCTTCTCCAGAACATCGGCAATGAACGCCTGGCCGGCAAACCCCGGATGGACGCTCATCACGAGAATGAGATCAAACGCCTCCAGGAAGGGCTCGATCGCCCCGAGATCCGTCGCGGGGTTGATCGCCAGGCCGGCGGTCATGCCCTGATCGCGAACCTCCCGGGCCAGGGCGGTGGGCTCCGGCACCGCCTCGATATGGAAGGTCAGATGGTTCGCCCCGGCCCTGGCGAAGGGGACGACGAACTGCGCGGGATCGGTCACCATCAGGTGCACATCCAGGCACGCATCCGGCAGGTACTCCCGCAGGCCGCGACAGAGGTCCGGCCCCATCGTCAGGTTCGGCACGAAGTGACCATCCATCACGTCCAGGTGCAAGAGGTCGGCCCCGGCATCGAGGACCGCCGCCGCCTGTTCACCTAACCGGGCGAAATCCGCGGCAAGGATCGACGGAGCGATGAGTGGTCGGTCGGGAGGTGAGAGGATTCGGCTTCTCGGATCGGTCATGGAAGCGGATAGGATAGCCGCTTCCGAGACGACGTGGATCCCGGTCGTACGGATCCGGCCGCGTTGTTACGGGGTGGTTCCGGCCATGTGCAGCGGCCTTGTGGATCGGGCCACGAAAAACGCGACATCCCTGGGGATGTCGCGTGAGTAACTCTGGTCGCATTCCGGTCGGACTCTGGCGGAGCCCCGGCTCAGTCGTTGTAATCCCGATAGCGCTGGAGGGTCCGCTGGAGCGGGGCCTTGTACTCCGGCCGCGCGGTCATCCACGCCCGACGCTGCAGCGAGATCGCCTGGCGCGTATCGCCTCGCTTGAAGTGCACCCGGGCCAGGTGTGACATCGCCGAAACTTCCAGCCGCGGCGGGGCGATCTGATCGGCCCGCTGCGCCAGCTCAAGGGCGAGATCCAGATCGCGCTTGTCATCATCGATCGACGGATCAAGCGTGATCATCTGCGAGAGGTACAACAGAAGCGTGGCATCGTCGGCGTACTCCTGCTGCAAGGACCGAGCGTACTCGTAGGCGTTTTCCTTGTCATCCATGTCCACAAGCTTCATGTGGAACTTGTCCAGCGTCAGGAACGCCTGCTTGTGGGGATCCACCTCGATGAGCTGGTCCATGAGCGACATGCTCATCCGCCAGTTGCGTACGCGGCGGGCATTTTCGATCGCCCGAACAACATCCATTGACTCGACCATCAGCTTGGCGTCAAACCGATCGTCCAGCACGGCGCGAACGATGTTGTCAAACTGCGGCGAGTGCGGATTGCCGATGAACTGGATGCGCCCCTTCCGATCGATGATGAACGAAGCTGGAATTCCCTCGACCCTGGCGGCCTGCATCCACGCGCGCTGGGACTGGTTGCGCTGATCGACCGCCACGGTGTAGGAGAAGAGATCACGGTTCCGGTTGTAGAAGTTCTCAACCGTTTCCTTTTCCTCGGAGCTGATCCCCACGATTCGAAGGCCGTCGGCGTGATAGCGATCCTGCAGACTGCTCAGGTGCGGGATGGCCGCACGGCACGGCGCGCACCACGTCGCCCAGAACTCGACGATGTAGACCTTCCCCGGCTCGATGGAGAGGGCCTCGCCATTCACCCACTCTTCGATGTGAAGCGAGGGTGCTTCTTTCCCGACTTCGAGGGTTGTCCTCTGGCCATGGACTTGCGCGGCCCATCCCATCAGCACGCACAGGCATACCAGCATCCGCAACCGCATCCGCATATTCATTCCGGCTCCCTTTCTCAATGTCGCTCGCTGTCGGTCGGCAATCGTTCAGAAATGACCCCAATGAGAGGATCAGCTGAGCGGATCGACCCGCTCTTAAACTGTCCGCTCATGAACTGTGCTTACCGATACGATACGCCACGGGATTCATTCGGGCCAGTGATTTTTTCTCCAAACCGAAACCAAACCGGCCGCGTTACGCTCGATCCAGCAGGTCCACGGTCGCGAAGCGGGTGCCCTCCAGCATCTGGAGACTCGCGCCCCCGCCCGTCGAGACGTGGCTGAACCGGTCCACCATCCGGAAGTGATCGACCGCCGCGGCGCTGTCCCCGCCCCCCACCACGCTGATCGCCCCGCGCTCGGTGGCGGTGACGATCGCCTCGGCGATGCGGTGGGTGCCGACCTCGAACGGCTCGGTCTCGAAGACCCCCAGGGGACCGTTCCAGACGATCGTCCGGGCCAGGCGAATCTGCTCGGTGAACTGATTGACCGTCTCCGGTCCGATATCCAGCCCCATCCACCCCGGTTCGATCGACTCCTTGAAGACCTTGACGGGCGTCTGCTTCGAGATCTGCTTGCCGCAGACGTGATCGACCGGCAGGAAGAGCCTGGTATCCCGTTCCGCGGCCTCCTCGATGATCTGCTCGGCCTGCTTCAGCATGCCGAGCTGAACGAGACTCGATCCGACCTCGTGACCGAGCGCCTTGATGAAGGTGTACGCCATCGCGCCGCCCACCAGAATCGAATCGACCCGGTCGAGCAGGGCGCGGATCGCGCCGAGCTTGTCGGAGACCTTGACCCCGCCCAGCACCGCCACGAAGGGCCGCTCCGCGTTGCTGATCGTTTCGCTCAGGTAGCGCAGCTCCTTTCGCAGCAGCAGGCCGGCGACGCGCGGCTTGCCTTCCATCGCCTTGGGAACGGCGAACATCGACGCATCTTCCCGGTGGGATGTGCCGAACGCCTCGTTACAGTAGATATCGCCGTAGGAGGCGAGTCTGGCGGCAAACTTCGCATCGCCCTTGCGCTCTTCCTCGTGAAAGCGGAGATTGTCGAGTATGACGATCTCGCCATCCTGCATGCTCTCCACGGCCTTCTTCGCCTCGTCACCCACGCAGTCCTTCTCCACGAAGGTGATCTTGACCTCCGGCAGGAGTTCGCGCAACCGGTTCACTGCGGGCTTCAGCGAGTAGTCCGGCTCGTAGCCGGTGCCTTCCGGCCGGCCGAGGTGACTCATCAGAATCAGCTTGCCCTTGCGGTCCAGCACCGACTGAATGCTCGGCATCGACTGTCCGATGCGCCGGTTATCCGTGATC